>JBMYXJ010000194.1:0-5597 GCA_049608285.1 Mycobacterium sp.
GTCCCTGGCGGAGCAGGGCGTACCCACCCGCGAGATAGCGAACGTCCTGAACGCCGAAGGCCACCCCACCAAGCGCGGTGGCCATTGGTCCTCGCCCACCGTGTCGCGGATCCTCAAGCGCCAGAAGGTGACCGCAGCATGATGACCAAGATCTTCCTCGTCGCCCTGACGGTTCTCGGAGCCGTCGTGACCGCGCCCGTCGCCAGCGCCCAGCCGTACCCCGGATGCCCATTCCTCCGGCCCACCGTCTACAACGTGTGCTCGGAGCGCCCCGGTGTTCCCGGCTTCACACCCGGATTCACTTTGACCGAGGGCGTCCCCGGAACCTGGGGACCGGACGGCATCTACACCCCGATCCAGGGTCGCCAGCAGGGAAGGCCGGAGTGATGCCGGGGCGCCACTGGTCCGAAGGGCGCGTTGAGCACGAGAAGGCCATGACCGCGCTAGACGCGCATCGCCGCGACGCGGACGAGCGCGCGAGGAAGCTTGAGAACCGAATCTTTGAAGCAACCACCCGCGCCTGGCGGCGGGAGCAAGCCGAACCGGACCCACCCCCGGTACTCGCCTACGACATGTCCGACATCGACCTCACCGGCGACCCCGATCTCGACGAAGACGGCAGGTTCTGATGGCGTACGTCCGCGCTCATGAGACGGCCAACCGCCGCAAGGGCAAACCCGTGAAGCGGTATGAGGTGGTCTGGCGGGAGCCGGTGCGCGATAACTTCGGGCTTCCGGTGCCGCTGAACCCGGCCAGGCCTGATGGCGCTAGGAAGATGCGTTCTCGTCAGGAGACCTACCCCACCCGTGAGGCCGCGCAGGCCCGCGTAGACGAGCTGAGGGCCGCGCGCCACACCACCGGCACCAACACCCTCGCCGAGCAGAAGAAGGCCGGGGATCTGCCGTTCGGGCACTATGCACAATCGTGGCTGACGTCGTTGCAGACGCGAGTAGATAGCGGCGGTCTGAAGCAACGCACCAAGGACGACTCGACGAATGTGCTGCGGCGGTATGTGCTCGATCGGTTCGGGGCGAGGGCGATTGCCTCCATTACGTCGATGGAGGCGGAGCAGTTTCTGGCGGCGTTGGTGCAGCAGCGATCTAACCAAGGTGACCACGCCCCGCTGTCCCCGGCGACGGTGACCCATGCGTGGAACACATTCCGGGCGGTCATGAAGTATGCACAGCGGCACAAGGCGATTGCCGAGAATCCGTGTGATTGCGTGGACGTGAAGACCGCACGGGCCACAGGTGCAAAGAGGCACTTTGAGCACAACCCGCTCACCGCGCAACAGGTAGCGGCGCTGTCCGGGGCGATCATCGACGTCGGCTATCCGATCTACGGGCTGATGGTGACGTTCTTGGCGTACACCGGGCTGCGAGCGAGCGAGAGCGCGGGCCTAGAAGTGCGGGACTTGGTTCTGGTGAATGGCGCTGACGGTGCCATTGACGGCAAGGTTCACGTCCGTCGCACCAAGGAACGCAAGTCGGGGGAGTGGAGCGTCGGCACCCCGAAGTCGAAGGCCGGACGTAGGCGCGTGCCGTTGCCAGCGTGGCTGGCGGAGCGGATGGCCGACTATCTCGCCACGGACCACCCGCGCGGCGACGACCCCACGGCTCCGTTGTGGCCGAGCCGGAAGAACGGCGGCAGTTTCCGCCCCGAGGGCCAGCGGTACACGGTGCCGCATGATTGGTCACAGCCGCTGGCGATGGGCACGTTCTACGAAACGATCTTCAAGCCCGCCTTGGAGGCCGTGGGCCTACCGGCGAGCCGCCCGGCATCCGTAGCCGAGGACGGCACACCCATTCCCGCTGTGAAGGGCATCCGTCTGCACGATCTCCGCCACACATTCGCCGCCTTGCAGCTGTCGGCGGGGAAGCACCACATGCAGGTGTCTAAGTGGATGGGCCACGACACGAAGTACCTCGTGTTGGAGGTGTACGGCGAGTTCATCCCCGACGACGAGTCCGCAGGCAACAATCTGCCCGAACCGTCAGCCCCGGCCCCGCGCGCGCAATCTCCGACTAACGTGGTGCCCCTCCGGCGGGTGAACTAGCGACCTCTACTTGTTGACTTATCCGCCGGGGTCCTTCGGTATCAGTGCGCTCCCAGACGTAACCCGCTGAATCTTGGTAACGGATGTGCAGGTGCGGTGTGTAGTCGGCGCGGGTAGTTTCAATGGCCATCGCTAGAAACCGGCTCGCATAGAGGATCGGATCCCAGTCGTTAGTGAATTGCATCTGGATCGCTTGATTAATTTGAGCCTTGATGTTCGCCTCGACTTCCGAGGTCATGGCGAATGGCGAGATGCTGGCGGTGAATTGTTCTTGTATTGCGGCCATCTGTTCCGGGTTCTCCGCCAACGTTGCCACGTTGTCTCGTATGTATGCGATGAACTGGTTGAATCTAGTCTGCATCCCATCAAGCGCATGTGAAAATTCGGGGAGAATGAAGGCCGCCATCGCCTGCCCGACAGAGGCGGTATTTGCCAAACGGTAGCCGTGTGGCACGTCGTTTCCGTCAGCGTCTTTAATGATTACTGTGACCTGCAAGCCGGAAATGGCGCCCATGCTCGCGTTATCAATTCGCAGGTTCCACAGAGTGCTGCTGAACGCATAGCCCCGGTATGTGCCGGGGATGATTAGGCGAGCCTGAGCCGCCAAGCGGTCATCCTCGGCCTGACGCAGAGCCGCGATTTGCGCTTCGTGGCGGTTTCGATCCTCGACATTCTGCTTATCGCGCTCATCTCGATCCGCGCGGTCCTTGTGCAGCTGCCATACCAGCGCGATCAGTGCGACGATTACGGCAGGGACTCCGAAACCCTGGCCGATAGCTTCGACAACCTGGAGCCAATCGGGTACCGGGCTTAGTTCCAAAGCGCCACCCGAATCCTTTCCACAGAACAACTGCAAGATCGACGGCAACATTCTCCCATGCCGGTCCGACACAACTTGGGGGCATGTCGTGGGTCGCGTCGGCGACTGCATCGCCCTCTATGCCTAGGCTGCACTTATGAGCTGGGCAAATATCTTCACCACCCATGAGTTCTGGACGGGCGGCCTCGTTATCGGCGTCTTGAGCGGTGTCATCACCTTCGTTTCAACGCGGGCGAGCGACCGGCGGAAATTCAAGCAGGAGGATAAGGTGCTCGACCGCAAAGAGGACCGTGACGACAAGCTGCGTGAGCAGGAAAGTCTTTATTCGGCCGCGAGCGAATATACAGAGGTCTGTTCCGACATCCTTATGAACTCAATCGACACGAAGGGCGCCTTCAACGCGATTCGGGACATGTTTTTCAACACCGCAGGCAAGGCCGATCCCAAGGTCGAGGACAAGCTCGACCACGCCACTAAGATGGTCGAACAAACTAGCCGGATAACTGTGCCAATCAACAGGCTCCGGCTTGTAGCCCCCAACAATGTCTTGGAGGCAGCGACTCAGCTAAACGCAGCGATGTTGGCAGTGTTGAGGACAACGACTGAGCCGTTTGCCGCCCCCGTCACCCTCAAGACCGCCGGGGATCAATTGGAGAACTTTGTCAATGTTTTCCGCAAGGAGCTCGGGCGCGACGAGTACACGAAGTCCATGGCCCAACAGCAGACATTGACTTTCCTGGCGAACCTGCAATCGCAGGTCGACGCATACTTGGTTGAGGCCAAAGCGGACATGCGTGCTGCGGGCTTTAGGTCGACCCCCTGGGACAACATGCCCGACGCCTAGCTAACTTTTTTCACCCCGGCGATACCCCGGCGACCGGGGCCGATATGAGCGGTATTCGTCTGGTTCGTTAAAGTTCAGAGTGGTTCGTAAAGGTTCGTAAAAGACCTGTGCACGTTGAGGTTTGGACAAACTCAAGGTTCATTCCGCCTGGTGGCCAATGACCCATATTAACTTCTTAAAATCCGCACAGTGTCGGTTCGAGTCCGACTGGGGGCACTGATGGTTGATGCAGGTAGAGGGGATGACGCCCGGTATCGTTGGTTGCCGGACCCGGCTTCGGGCCGCCTGCGCCGGGTGGTGGGTCGACGGGTGGGGGTCGATGTCCCCCTCCCGATGCTGGAGGCCGACCGCCGACGGCTACGGGGACTGCTGCGGTTCCTCGACAAGACCCATTCTGAAACCAGACAATTTCTGCGACTGTCGACCTGGGATCCGCCACGCTCCTGACGAACTTTGAGACTTCGTCTCGGAAGAAAAGATCTTGAGACTGCCAAAGTCCCACATGCCGGGACTGGATTTTGAGATCAGCTATCCAACGACATCTGTGGACTTCTTTGTCATCTGAACGACTCTGAGCGCGGCAATTCGGCAATTTGGCAATTCAGTCAACTCAGGAGCACTGTCGGCAGAGCATGATGAAACAGTCGTGTGGTTGCCTGGCGATACACAAGGTGATATTACTGTCTCAGTAATTGATGCAACAACTGTTTCACGAGGGCAACTTTATGGAAGCGGCAACGCTGACGATCCACCGCACGCTCGACGCCCGCCAGTTGGATGTTCGCGCGAGGATCCTCGGGGCGGCTCGGAAGCTGATCCACGAGCAGGGCCACGAATCGGTGGGGATGGAGTTGATCGCCACCACAGCCGGCGTGTCGCGGGCAACGATGTATCGCTATTTCGCGTCCAAGGAACACGTGGTCTGCGAGGCTGCCCTGGATTGGGGCAACCAGGTGGCAGCGCGCATCCCAGAGGTCATCGCGGCTGCGACCGAGCCGGTCGGCGCCATTGATGTCGCCATCGAACAGGTCGTTCACGAAGCGGCATCGGATCTGCCCATGGTGCGGGCCACCATGGCGTCGGTATTGGCTCAGGGGCCGGTCGCCGACGAGTTCCGCCTTGCCGTCCGCGAGATGTTCCAGGCCCTGCTGGCCGGCGCTGTCGACAGCATGCCGGAGAGCCTGGACCTTTCGATGAAGCTCCTCGGAAGAGTCTTCTTCGCCGATTTGGCCTTGCTATCCGTGGATGACCTGGGCGTCGAGGAGTGCATCGCTGAACTCAAGACCGCGGCGTGGCGCCTGTTGACCGGAAACGCCAACGACTAGGAGCGAATGGTGAACGATCCGTCTGTCTTGCAACCGATTTGGGACTGGATGCTGACCCGTCTCGGTGTGGGCTACTTCGAGTTCCCACTCTATTTCCTGCCGGTCGTCGTTGCTGTCGTACTGCTGACCGGAATCGGCTTCTCGATTCTGGATGTGGCGGTCTATCACAAGATCTCCGCGAGAGCGGCGTCGGTGCTGGGGCTCCGCATCATGTGCACTTACGTCGGTGCTGCGGTGGCGCTGTTTCTTCTCCACGCCCAGCTGGGGTTGTGGGTAGCAGAAGTTCCGAGGGCTGCGCCGACACTAATCGCGTTCTTCGCGCAGCTCGCGCTATTCATGGTGATCGGCGAGTTTCTCACCTACTGGTGGCACCGCTTGGAACACCGCAGCCGGTTCGTGTTTCAGAAAGTGCACTACTTACATCACAGTGTCGATTCACCCCTCACCATCTGGACGAACTTCGTTGTTCACCCTGTCGAAGGCTTGATGGTGATGCTTTGTCTCTATGTTCCGCCGCTCGCGCTGGGGGTGCATCCGTTGATCGTGGTCGGC
>JBMYXJ010000195.1:0-5561 GCA_049608285.1 Mycobacterium sp.
CGCACTCACCGGCTGATGCGTGCACGTCGGGGCCGCCGGTGACGGGTGGGCGCCACACTCTGGGTCAGCTGTGGACGAGCCATACGCCGAGCACCCATGCGATGCTCGCCAACAGCGCCCCGGCCAACTCCACGCCGACAGATATCGCCACACCTTTGAGCGCGAGCACGGTGGATGCCCACGCACGGGTGGGGTCGCGACGAATGGCCAACTCGGCCGCGAACACCCCGGCCACAAAACCAATCGGCAGACCTATGACCGGGATGACAAAGAAGCCGACGACACCCGCCGACGCCCCGATCAGCAAGACCGACATACGCACCTGCGCCTGACGCATGCGTTTCACCGGCCAGGTGTACTTGATGATCTCAGCGACGCCGACCAGCGCCGCCGCGACACCGAACGTCACCCAGGACACCGCGGTGGCCTCCACGAACGCCCACACACCAATGGCCGCGATCACCAGGAGCCCGCCCGGCAGGACCGGAACGACGATGCCCACCAGGCCGATGGCGATGGCCAGCGCCACCAGGACGATGCCGACGGTGCTCACGTGGGGACCGTCACCACGGCACCGCGGGGTAAGGAAATCTCGACTGCCCTCGGCACGTCTCCGGTGCTGGGCTCAGCCAAGCGTGAACGATGCGCGCTCGGCGGCCGTCAGGTCGGTGATCTCGCCCCACTTGTCTGCGACATCGTCCACTGACGGTAGCTCGGTGAAGGTCACCCCGGTGTTTTGGAACAGCGCAGCACGCTGCACTTTCCCGCCGCCGACGATGAACACTGACGCGGTGTCGGGCACTTCCTCGGTGCACAGGTAGGCCACCACGGGTGCCACATACTCAGGCGTCAGTTTCTCGAACACCTCCGGGGGCAGGATGTCCTGCGTCATTCGGGTGGCCGCGATTGGCGCGACGGCGTTGGCTTTCACGTTGTATTTGGCGCCCTCCTGGGCCAACGTGTTGATCAGCCCTACGAGGCCCAGCTTTGCCGCACCGTAGTTGGCTTGGCCAAAGTTGCCAAACAACCCACTGGTGGAGGTCGCCACGACGACGCGGCCGAATCCGTTCTCCCGGAAGTGGGGCCAGGCGGCGCGGATCACGTTGTAGCCGCCATAGAGATGCACCTTGAGCACGGCGTCCCAGCTCCCGAACTCCATTTTGTGGAAGGTGCCGTCGCGCAGGATTCCCGCATTGCTGACGACGCCGTCGACCTTGCCGAACTCATCGACCGCGGTCTTGATGATGTTGGCCGCCCCCTCGGGCTCGGCCACCGAGTCGTAGTTGGCGACCGCCCTGCCGCCCGCATCGCGAATCTCCTTGACCACCTGGTCGGCCATCGCCGAGCCTGCGCCGGTGCCGTCCCGCGCTCCGCCCAGATCATTGACGACGACGCTGGCACCTTCGCGGGCGAGCGTCAGCGCATATTCGCGGCCTAGTCCACCGCCGGCACCTGTGACGACGACGACACGATCCTGCACTCCTGGCACTGGTGTTCCTCTCCTGGAAAGTCCGAGCCGACGACTCCCGCCAGCTCCGGTCGCGCGCTGCTAACCATCCGAACCTAGACGAGACCGGGGGCCTACTTCCATGCCTTCCCAGTATTCGGCGGCTCACTACCGGTGCCGACATCGGGGTCAGGGTCAGGCCAACTCGCCTGTCACGAAGGTGGAGAACGACTGTCCGTCATCGTCGGCAATCTCTACGAATTTTCCGAGCCGTCGCATCTCTTCCTGAGAATCGACGATGCTGGATCGCCAACCGTGTGCGGCCAGCCATTCCGCGACGTCGGCGCGGTCGGGATCTTCGTAGGTCAGTGCTGCTATATCGATTGGTTCTACATCGAACTGAGCGGCCAGCTTGTCGAATCGCTCCCGCATCCGCTCGCGGCGCTCGTCATCTTGATCCCTCATGGTCTCGGCGGCCACCGCGCTGCCCGGCGCGGAGAGTTCGCAGATCTGAGTGAAGAGCCGATCCTGGGCGTCGGCCGGCAGATACATCAGCAGCCCCTCGGCCAGCCACGCGGTTGGCTTCGCGTTGTCGAATCCCGCGTTAACCAGCGCTGCGGGCCAATCCTGGCGCAGATCGACGGGAATCTCGCGCCGATCCGCCGAGGGGCGGACATCGTGGGATGCCAGGGTCGCGGCTTTGTATTCGAGCACCTTCGGTTGATCGATCTCGAACACCGTTGTGCCGGCGGGCCACGGAAGGCGGAACGCCCGCGAGTCGAGACCGGAGGCCAGGATAACGACCTGCCGGATGCCCGTGCCGACAGCTCGAGCGAAGAAATCGTCGAAAAAATGCGTGCGTACGGCCTGGTAGTTGCCCATGTTCTGGATCAGCGCGGCGATTTCGGCATCTTCTTCGGCGACCTTGGAGACGAAGTCGTCGTCGAGCAGGTACTCCCAGATTCCGGTGCCTGCATCGGCGACCAGGATTTTGGCGTAAGGATCCCGGATCAGCGGATCTGGCCGATCGGTTTCGGCCGCCCGGGCAGCGGCCACCATGACGGCAGTGGTTCCGACGCTAGAGGTGATATCCCAAGTGTCAGTGTCGGTACGCAATGAACTCATGTGCTGCTCCGTCTGATCGACATTTTCGGGTGAATATTTTGCAAGCCTATCTAATAATTTCTCCATTCTGTCCCGACTGTGAAGCACGCCATATCTCATCGGGGAAGTCCGTGTACTGGAGGCCGGCCGGCTGGATACGCTCGCGGGTCGCCGACCTCGCCCTGCGCACGAATTCCCAGCCGCATGTCGAGTTATGGTTCCGAGCATGGGAGGCGCCCGTTCCGACGTCGGCCACCGCGGCCCGCCGCCGCCACTGCGCGCCGGTACTTCGCCAGCGGGTCGGCTCGCCCGCTGATGACGCTGCGGGCTGTCGGCAACAGCGGGCTGCGGTACCGCATTGCCCGGCGCGTCCATCAGCGGGATCCCGAGAACGACGCGCTGCGGCGTGCGCTTCGCGCCGCCTTGGTGGTGCCGCTGGTGGGGGCACTGAGCGTGGCGGCCTTTGCCGACACCCGTCCACAGACTCCGCTGTACACCATCTTCGGGTCGGTTGCGCTGTTGGTGTTCTCAGATTTTCCGGGTAACCGCCCAAACCGGGCCCTCGCGTACGCCGGGCTCGGGCTCAGCGGCTTCGGCTTGATTGCCCTGGGCACACTCGTGGCTCCGCATCCGTTGCCGGCGGTGCTGACGATGTTCGTCCTCGGAGTCGTAGCAACCTTCTCAGGCGTATTCAGCGAGACCATCGCCGCAGGCCAGCGCGCCACGCTGGTGACGTTTGTGCTACCCGCCTGCACGCCGCCAGGACCGATCGGAGACCGTCTTCTGGGCTGGGCCATCGCGCTGGCAGTGTGCGTGCCCGCTGCGCTGTTCCTGCTTCCACCCCGTCATCACGGCGAACTCCGGCGCCACGCCGCACGGGCTTGTCGCGCGCTCGCCGACCGGCTGGACGGACGCGCCTCCGCCGCCGAGGTCACCGCCGCGATGGACGCGCTGCGGGCTAACTTCCTCGGCGCGGACTTCCGGCCCGTCGGGCTGACCGCAGGCAGTCGAGCGTTGGTGCGGGTGGTCGATGATCTGGAGTGGATCACCGAAGGCGTCGGGCAGCAAGCCGGCGCAGCGCTGGCCGACATGAGGGATCCGGCCGTGCAAGTGCTACGGGGCTCGGCCTCGGTGCTGCGGATATCGCGGGTCACCAGACGAGATGCAGCGCGCGCAGACTTGGATGCGGCACTGGATGAGTTGCGGACCGTGTCGCGCGGGAGATACCGCGAGGACCTCGCCGCGATCCTCGACGCCCCTGACGACGGGCAGGCAGTAAAGCTGGGCCGAGAGCTGCTGCGCCGGCGGACCTTCGCGGCCACCATCGGCGCGACCGGTCGTATCATCGCCGCCGCTGCAACCGCCGATGCCCGTCCGGTGTGGGCCCGCGCTCTGGATCTGCAGCTTCCCGAGACTGGCGCCTCGGATCGGCTGCTGCCCACAACGAAGGTCGCAGCGCAGATCACGTCGGGCTTCGTGACCAACCGCGCAGTCGCGATCCGCAACAGCCTGCGCACCGGGCTGGGCCTCGGGATCGCCGTGGCCATCACCCAGGCGTTTCCCATTCAACACGGCTTCTGGGTTGTCCTCGGCGCGCTATCGGTGCTGCGCAGCAGCGCGCTCACCACTGGCACCCGGGTGTGGCGGGCGGTGATCGGAACCGGTATCGGCTTTCTGCTCGGCGTAGTGCTGTTCTCAGTAGTCGGGGTCGATCCCGTGGTGCTGTGGATTCTGATGCCGCTGGTTGTGTTCGGTTCTGCCTACGTACCCGAGATCGCATCCTTCACCGCAGCCCAGGCCGCATTCACGATGATGGTGTTGATCTTCTTCAATCTCGTGGTACCAACCGGCTGGCAGGTGGGGTTGATCCGCGTGCAGGACGTCGTCGCGGGCGCTCTGGTCGGTGTCACGGTGTCGGTGTTCTTGTGGCCGCGGGGAGCCACCGCGGCGGTCACACGGGCTATCGACTCAGCCCGGTCGATCTTCACGCGGTACTTGCGAGTGGCGGTGTTGCGCATCACCCGGGGTGCGTTCGAAGAGCGCACCGACAAGCTGGCGACGCTGGGCCACAGTGCGCAGGCCGCCTCCCGGGTGGTCGACGACGCTGTCCGCCAATACCTTTCTGAAAGCAGCGGTGAAACTGACTTTCGCGCCCCGACCGTGCGGGCTTTCCACCGGGCCAGCCGGTTACGCGGAGCCGCCGACCTGATCGCCGACATCCCCACTCCGCCGCCGCTGTCGGCCTACCCGAAGGTGCGTGCGGTCGTGGAGAATCACGTGGACGCGATCTGCGAGCACCTCGCGGGTCGATTCACACCCGGGCAATCATGGACACCCATCGCCGAGGATTTCGTGCTCTCGTTACGGTCCGAATCGCCCGACGACGACCTCGGCATGTCAGCCGCCCTGCCATTGTTGACCGTCGCGGCGCTTCTCGGCGAGTTGGAGTCGACCTACTCGCTGGAGCCGGCACCGGCCTAAGCGTCGCGTTTCTCCACCGAAAATCGCATTCGGCACAAAACAGTGGAGCAGACCCCTTTCGGGCACGCCTAGAATTGCCCCGTGCACCCCATGCGTACGTTCGACGTGACTTTTTGCTCTGTCGGTCACCAGTCCGCGCATTTACTCAGGGGATACCCGCACGCTGGGCGCTGCCCGGGTTGGTCGGAAGGTGACTGGCCGTGCGCCGGATAGGTGCGCTGGTCTCAGCATTGTTGCTGGTGCTGCTGGCCGCTCCCCCAGCCGGAGCGATCGAGCCGCCGACTATCGACCCTGCGGCCCTGCCCCCCGACGAGACTGGGCCGGATCAGCCCATGGAGCAGCGCCGCATCTGTGCGGCACCGACTACGTTTCCGGACTCGAACTTCGCCGACAAGCCGTGGGCCAACGACTACCTCAGACTGGCAGAGGCTCGGAAATTCGCCACCGGCGCCGGAGTCACGGTTGCTGTCATCGACACGGGAGTGAACGGTTCCCCGCGGGTACCGGCTGAACCTGGCGGCGACTTCGT
>JBMYXJ010000196.1:0-5559 GCA_049608285.1 Mycobacterium sp.
GAACCTCGGTCGCGCGCCGCGCGAGGAGGACGACGCGCCGGGCGCCACGCTCACCCCGGCCGTCGGGCTCCTGACCGCCGAGGTGTCAAGCACCCAGCATGGGCTGGCGGAACGCTCGGCGGCCGCGCAGACCGACTCCGCGACATCGGCGCTTGTCGCGGTCACCCCTGCAACCACGGTCGAGACGACGCCGCCCAACACCGCGGGACCGTTGTCGCCGCTGGCCGAGTTGCTTCAACTGCCCGGCCGCCTCGTCTCTGCGGTGTTGCAGATCTTCGACATCACGACGTCTGCGAACAGCCCCAGCAGCCCCATCAGCTTCGCGCCGATCAACAACCTGCTCTTCGCCGCCTTCCGTGAACTGGAGCAGCTGTTCGGGTTGGACCGAACGCCGGCTCCGCAACCCGCGGTGCCCACGCTGACCTACACGGGTCCGACAACAACACCGACTCCGACCGTGGCCCAGTTCCTCAACGCATCCGCGGCCGGATACGGACTCGGCACAACGCCCGGTGGGATGGTGCCGTTCACTGTCAACGGATTTCAGATGTCCTCCACGAACATCTTCACGGGCATGGCGGCCAAGTCCTGGGTGACGCCGGAGGGGCAGATCATCGTTGCCTATCAGGGCACAACCGGCGGGACGAATCTGCTCTTCAATCCACTCATCGCGGTCAGTCAGATGCTGGCCGACCTGCAGGTGATGTTCACCCAATCCACGCCGTTGGCCTTCTACGATGCCCTTCACTTCGCCCGTCGGGTGCAGGCCGCGGCAACCCAGCAGGGATTCGACACCGAAGACCTCTTCGTCACCGGTCACTCGCTCGGGGGCTGGGAGGCGCAATACGTCGCACAGCAGCTTGGCCTTGCCGGAATCGGGTTCGAGAGCCCGGGTATCAACACGACCGTCGCGGGCAACGGTGCCGACTCGATGTTCGTCAACATCGAGACCTACGGAGACCCCGCGCCATTTCTGTCCACCGACCTGCCCGGCCTGCAACCGTTCATGCCGGCCTACGTACCCGGAGGCGGCAGCAAGCCACACTATGGTCCGATCGTGATGGTCGGCGATCCCGCGGCGATGACTCCGTTGTTGAACGCAACAACGCTGTGGGGCAAGGGCCCGATCGGTTACTTCATCTTCATGGTCGACTTCCTCGGAAACTTTTTCCAATACCACCTGCCCGGCGTGCAGGCCTATCACCTCGACGTCATCCCCGACCCGGGAGTAGTGCCGTGGCTGGGCACCGCACGGGGACCCGTCAACACCGGCTACGGGGACCTAACTATCCCTCAACTATTGAAGACGGCATCAGATGCCGGAAATCTTTTCCGGCCCTGACGACCGAGGGCCACCGCCGGCAGCCTCTCCGGTTGCCAAGCTCGATGCACACCTCCGGCGCCGGTGCGCCAGGGACGCACACCTCACCGCAGGTGCTCAGGATCTACCGGCTGCATCGGTCGATGGCCGTTCGCTACCGTCAAGTCATGCATGAACATCCCGTCCGAGCGACCATTTCCACCGGCATCGTCGAAGGATTCACCCGGGATGGCGTGAACCGCTGGCGGTCCATCCCCTATGCGCGGCCGCCGGTCGGCGCACTTCGGTTCCGGGCACCGCGGCCGCCGGAACCCTGGTCGGGCGTGCGGCACTGCCACGGTTTCACCAACTGCGCCCCGCAGCAGCGCCGCTACACGATGATCAGACCGGGCAAGTACCAGCCGATGGGCGAAGACTGCCTGACCCTGAACGTCGTCGCACCCGAATGGGCTGCCCATGATCAAAGTCAGGAACCGCTGCCGGTGATGTTCTTCATCTACGGCGGCGGTTACTTCTTGGGCAGCTCGGCCACCCCGCTCTACGACGGGGCGTCGCTGGCCCGGCGGGGATGCGTGTACGTTTCGGTGAACTATCGGCTCGGTGCGCTGGGGTGTCTCGACCTGTCGTCGCTATCGACGTCGGACGTCACCTTAGAGAGCAACCTGTACCCGCGCGACTTGGTGATGGCGCTGCAGTGGGTGCGCGACAACATCGCGGTGTTCGGTGGCGACCCGGGCAACGTCACAATCTTCGGCGAGAGTGCCGGCGCGCACGCGGTGGCGACATTGCTAGCCGTACCAGCGGCCAAAGGCCTTTTCGCCAAAGCTATCTCGGAAAGCCCCGCTGCCGGCATGGTGCGCTCGTCGGACACCGCGGCCGAGTTCGCCGAACGGTTCGCTGGGTTGATCGGCGCGCGCAAAAAGGACGCCCCGCATGCGTTGATACGGGCGTCACCGGCCGAATTAGTGGCAGCTACCGACCGTCTGGTCAGCCATGCCCTGCAGGACATGTTGGGAGCCTTTCGGTGGGGCCCACCTACGGCGGCGACTATCTACCGACCGAGCCACTGGCGGCGATGCAGCGCGGCGAGGCGCATCGGGTGCCGCTGATCGTCGGGACCAACGCCGACGAGGGCAGGCTGTTCACCCGGTTCCTGCAGCTGCTGCCGACGACGGAAGCGTCGATCGAGCAAGTCCTGGCGTATGCGGGACCCGGTGCGCGCGACCGCATCACCGCTGCCTACCCCGATTACCCGGACCGGGACGCGTGTGTCCGTCTCGGCGGAGACTTCGCCTTCAACGCCGCGATATGGCATATCGCCGACTCCCACGGCAGCTACGCGCCGGCGTATCTGTATCGGTACGACTACGCGCCGCGCACGCTGCGCTGGTCCGGCCTGGGTGCCACCCATGCCACCGAACTGCTCGCGGTCTTCGACATCTATCGGACCAGGTTCGGCTCTGCTCTGACGGCCGGGGGGGATCGACTGTCTGCACTGCGGGTCAGCGACGACATTCAGCAGCGCTGGTGCTCGTTCAGCCGCACCGGAAACCCCGGTGACGACTGGCCGGCCCACACTGATTCCGACCGTGCTGTGATGGTCTTCGACCGTCGCTCCCGCGTCGAGTTCGATCCGCATCCGGAGCGCCGCGTAGCCTGGAAAGGCTTCTCGCTGGCCCACTGAATTCTGGGCAGTCAAGTCTGGGGGCCTAGGAAGGTGTCGCACGCTGGTCGTGATCCGAAGGGGTGCCGCGCATAAGTAGTTGGGCCTTTGCCTAGCTTTGCGGCAGCAGCTGTTGCCAGCCGATCACTTGGCCGTATTGCGATGATTGCGAACGGCTTCCGTTCGTAGGAGCCGGTGCGCCGTGTGGCCTGTCCTGCCCAGTGGGGCCATCGTGCTGCCCCACTGATCGCCGACTCACCAAAAATGTTCTTCAACTATTTCTCAAAGTTGCGTACCGTCTGTGTCGGTGCTCCGGGAAGTCTGGTCGGATATGGAATTCCGCTGCGCGCAACCCGAAAGGCGACCAGACAGAGATGAACCCCGCCGAGGACGTCATCGACGTTCGCGACCTGGCTTACACCTATCCCAAGTCCGAGCATCCCGCGGTGCGCAGTATGGATTTCACCGTTGGCCGCGGTGAGATTTTCGGATTCCTCGGCCCCAGCGGGGCCGGCAAGTCCACCACCCAGAAGCTGCTGATCGGGTTGCTGCGCGGCCATGCCGGACAGGCCATGGTCTGGGGCAGGGATCCGCTCGACTGGGGGCCGGACTACTACCAGCGCATCGGCGTGTCCTTCGAACTGCCCAATCACTACCTGAAGCTCACCGGTGCAGAGAATCTGCGATTCTTCGCATCCCTGTACGAAGGGGACACATTAGATCCCCACTACTTGCTTGAAGCTGTCGGCCTCGGCGATGCCGCAGACATTCGAGTGGGCCAGTATTCCAAGGGAATGCAGATGCGTCTGACGTTCGTACGGTCGCTGATCAACGAACCCGAGCTGCTGTTCCTTGATGAACCGACATCGGGAATGGACCCGGTCAATGCCCGCACCGTCAAGAACATGATCCTGGACCTGAAGGCCCGCGGACGCACCGTATTTCTCACCACCCATGACATGGCGACCGCCGACGAGCTCTGCGACCGTGTCGCATTCGTCGTCGAGGGCCGCATCGCGGCACTCGATGAACCCGCTGAACTCAAGATCGCTCGAAGCCAACGGCTGGTAGAAGTCCAATACCGCGGCCCGCAAGGCAGGTTGGCGACCTCGGAGTTCCCACTGGACGGTCTGGCCGAAGACCCCGCGTTCCACGCCGTACTGCGCGACTATCACGTGGAGACCATCCACACCAGAGAAGCCAGCCTCAACGATGTGTTCGTTGACGTCACCGGCAGGAGCCTGACGTGAGCCGGTGGTCTAGCGCGCTACGGCTGGAAACCACGGTGCAGGTACGGCAGCGGTTCATCCACGCCGGTGTCATCTCGGGGCTGCTATGGCTTGCAGTGCTGCTGCCGATGCCTCAACATCTGCGCACCATCGTCGAGCCCTACGTACTGATGGGTGACATCACAATCATCGGCTTCTTCTTCATCGGAGGCTCGGTGTTCTTCGAGAAGCAAGAACGAACCCTCGGCGCGGTGATCTGCAGCCCGCTACGGTTCCGCGAATACCTATCGGTGAAAATTGTTGTGCTGATGGCGATTTCGCTGCTCGTCGCTGTGGTCGTGGTAGTGGCGACGCACGGCACCGACTTTCATGTCGTGCCGCTGCTGGCAGGAGTCATGCTGGGAACCCTGGTCATGCTGCTCGTGGGATTCACATCGGCACTCCCGTTCTCGTCGGTCAGCGACTGGTTCCTGTCCACGATGGCGCCGATAGCCATCCTTGGCCTACCGGTGCTGTACCTGTTGGGCGTCTGGGACAATCCCGTGCTGTACATCATCCCGACGCTGGGGCCCCTGCTGCTGTTCGGCGCAGTGTTCGACCAGGTGAGCCTGGCTGGATGGCAGGTCGCGTATGCAGTGATTTATCCGTTGGTCTGCGCCGCCGCGATGTACCGGGTGGCTGAGGTTCTGTTCGAGCGTTATGTGATCGCACGGTCTGGGGTGCTGTGATGTCCGAAGGTTCGACGCCGGTGCTGAACCCACGGGTCTGGGCAGCATTTGGCCGCAACGATATTCGCGGTACCTACCGTGATCCGCTGCTTGTTATGCTGGTACTGGCCCCGGTGATCTGGACCGTGGGCACCGTCGTCCTGGTGCCACCGCTTACCACGACGTTAGCCCGTCGATACGCCTTCGACCTCGCGCCCTATTACCCTCTGGTCATCACTGGGTTGTTGCTGTTGACGAGCATCATCATCGTTGGCGGACTGGGGGCGTTCCTGGTCCTCGACGAGATCGACGCCGGCACCCTCACCGCGCTGCGGGTCACCCCGGTGTCGCTGAGCAGCTTCTTCGCTTATCGCGCGGCCACCGTCGTGGCTGTCACCACGGTGTACGTGGTGGCCACGATGTCCTTCAGCGGCATACTGCAGCCAGGGCTGGTGCCTGTACTCATCCCCATTGGACTGGTCACCGGCCTCTCATCGGTGGTCACGCTGCTGCTCATCGTGGCAGTGGCCTCCAACAAAATCCAGGGCATCGCGATGCTGCGGCTACTCGGCCTCGTCATCGCCGGCCTGTCGTGCCTGGCCTGGTTCGTTGATTCCCCCTGGAACCTCGCCTTCGGCG
>JBMYXJ010000197.1:0-5554 GCA_049608285.1 Mycobacterium sp.
TTGGGTTCGTTCCACATCATCTCGGCGCAATCCGGCGCGGTGTGAGCGAACGTCACCATCCTGCGGTCGCACGCCCTTCGGGCCGCATCGAGGTTGGTGGAGTACACCATCCGGGGACCGATGGCGCCGAGTAGCCAGATATCGCTCTCCCGCGGTTCCTTGATCCCCTTGAGCCGCAGTTCGACGACCACGTTGGTACCGACCTTGCGGTGCAGCGCAATGACCGTTGCAACGTCGTCGAGGTCAAAGATAAAGACCGCCTCGCCGCGTATCTGTCCGAGGACCACGTTGCGTGCGGTGACGTCGCCGACCGTCGACATCACACCGCGCTTCCAGCGCGTGAGGATATCGGTGGACTCGTACTCATAGTCGAAACCGTGCGACTTCGCCCACGATTTACGGCGACGACCAAGGCCCCGACGCCTGTCGAGGTCTGTGTACAACAACACCGCCGCACCCACGAAGCAGAGTGCGGACAGGGTGAACCAAAGCGGAACCATCGGCTAAACAGTATCCGCTCTGGGAAGTGCTGACCGAATCCGAATTGGTAACAACCCGGTCTCGGACCATTCTTTTTCCCGCTGAAACGGAATTCGGGCAGCCAACCCGCGCTCGAGGCGGCTGTTGGCACCACTCGGGCTCCCCATCGAGCCGACCCACCGACGGTCGCATCGCCGGGGGCCGCCCCGGGCCGGTGTCGAAAACGCCGGGCTAGAGCCCAATCCGCGTCTAGCGCTGATCGCCTTGCCGGTTCTGGCGCTCAGTCCCGCCATCCTGACGTTCGGCACCCCCCTCTTGAGGCTCAGTGAGACTTTCCTGGCCATGCTCGGCGCCCCGTTCCTGACCTTCCTCACCTCGCTCCTCGTCCTGCGCGCTCTGCCCCGTCTCCTGCGGGCTTTGGACATTGCCGTGATCGTGGCGGCCTTGGCCATCGAAGTCACCCTGCTCGTCCTCGACAACGGGCGCCTGACCCTCCATTCCGAGTTCGGCCCGCTGGCCCTCACCATCGAGAATCTCCTGCCGGCCTTGGCCATCGAAGTCACCCTGCTCGTCCTCGACACCGACCGCCTGACCCTCCATTCCGAGACCGGCCTGCTGCCCCTCCATTCCGAGACCGGCCTGCTGCCCCTCACCTTCGGGAATGGCCTGCCGGCCTTGGCTATTGGCGTGAATCTTGCCGTTGGGGAAGTGAATCTTGCCGTTGGACAAGTACGGGCGCCTATCGCCGGGCTCATCGTGACGCAGGTATGCCGAATCGATGATCGGGCGCAGCACCTCGTCGATCTGGTCTCCTAGCCAATCGGGCATACCTATGTTCCGCAGCCACTGCGTTAGGGGCGGGTTCTCGGTGGGCACCAGATAGGTCGTCACGGTGCCGCCTGCCGAGTTCGTTGCTACGGTGATGTTTTCGGGCGGCACGGTGGCCGGATCGGCCACGAACATGGGCGGGCCGTGGACGGTGTTCGTGCCCAGCAGCGCATTGGCCGAGGCGATGAGGTTCCACGGCCGGTCGGGAGGATCGGCCCAGCCGTCGTATTCCCCGACGACCACGATCGTGTCGTAGACGGTCTCAGGGACTCGACTCACGATGGCGTTGAGAATCGGGATGCAGGTGCCCTCTGGGAAATAGCGACCAACCCCGACCTCCGGGGTCGCCATCAGCACAAAGCGGATCTGATCAGGCGGCGGCGAATCCGGGCTTTCGGCCAGGCGCATGGCGAGTTGGGAGGCCACGACGCCACCCAAGGACTCTCCGATCACCACGACCGGACCCTCGGTGGCATCGACCGCCTCGGCGGTCGCGGCAACTCCCTCGGCGACAGCAGCATAGGAATTGAGGATGTTCTGTGAGTAGTCGATCAGCTGCGCATCGGTGTCTGTGTGGAAGTTGGTGCCGATGTCGGGGTAGGTGGCGGCAAGAAACGGATAGAAAGGGTTGATTTGTTTGAACGCAGTGCCGCCCGGCACCAGGATCGCATTCTCCTCGGCAGTTGCCGAAGTCGCCGTCCCCAGCACCAGCGTTAGCGCCATGGCTGTCATAGCGGTTATCGAGACAGCTCTACCGCCCGAGGTGCGACGTGCCATCATGCGCTCATCGTGTCAGGCCTGTCCCTGTGGTTCACCGAAACCAAGGAATTCCGTGCTAGTCAAGCATATTCCTGCCTCAGCGGGTTTGCTAGGCGTCTACCCGAACTGGTCCAGTCTCCGGCGCCCGCCGCTACCTAAACCACTGCCTGTCCGCTTGCCCCTAGCCCCCCGGCCCTTGTTGAACGACCATCCGCCTTCGGCTAATCCTCGCTGCATCTCGACAACCGCCCGTCCCCGCAGCTCTAACCCGCGCCATCAAAGAAATCTTTTGCAGGCGCCCGCGGACCCCACCAGTAGCCGTTTCGGCGGGACGTAGGGGCTCAGCCCAGGACCAGCGAGTCACCATCTGTACTGACGTTGACCGGCACCACGTCGCCATCGTGCACATCACCAGCCAGCAGCAGCTTGGCCAGCTGGTCACCAATCGCCTGCTGCACCAGCCTCCGTAGTGGCCGGGCCCCATAGAGTGGGTCGAACCCACGATCTGCGAGCCACTTCTTGGCCGGCAGCGATACCTCTAGTGTGAGGCGACGCTGATCGAGCCGCTTCTGCAGCTGGGCGAGCTGGATATCAACGATGGCCACCAGTTGCTCCGGATCGAGTGCGTCGAAGATGATCACGTCATCGAGGCGGTTGATGAACTCCGGCTTGAACGCCGCCCGCACTGCCGCCATCACCTGTTCCTCGCTGCCCCCGGCGCCGAGGTTGGATGTCAGGATCAGGATTGTGTTCCGGAAGTCGACGGTGCGCCCCTGACCGTCGGTCAGCCTGCCTTCGTCGAGCACCTGCAGCAGCACATCGAACACATCCGGGTGAGCCTTCTCGATCTCGTCGAACAGGATCACCGTGTACGGACGTCGCCGCACCGCTTCGGTCAGCTGGCCACCCTGGTCGTATCCGACGTAGCCAGGAGGCGCACCCACCAGGCGGGCCACCGAGTGCTTCTCGCCGTACTCGCTCATGTCGATACGGACCATGGCGCGCTCGTCGTCGAAAAGGAACTCCGCCAGAGCCTTCGCCAGCTCGGTTTTACCGACGCCAGTGGGGCCGAGGAACATGAACGAGCCCGTCGGCCGGTTCGGGTCGGCAACACCGGCGCGACTCCTGCGCACCGCATCAGAAACTGCTTGTACGGCCTTTTTTTGCCCGACGACACGCTCGCCCAGCGCTTCTTCCATCCGCAGCAGCTTGGCGGTCTCACCCTCAAGCATCCGCCCCGCCGGAATACCGGTCCACGCAGACACCACATCGGCGATATCGTCAGGCCCGACGTCTTCCTTGAGCATGACGTTCTCGCGAGCCTCCGCGACCGGTAACGCCGCATCGAGTTTTTTCTCGATCTCGGGGATGCGTCCGTACCGCAACTCGGCGGCCTTGGCCAGGTCCCCGTCCCGTTCGGCCCGGTCAGCCTCGCCGCGCAGCGTGTCCAGCTGCTCAGTGAAATCGCGGACGACGTCGATGGCGCCCTTCTCGTTTTGCCATCTGCTGGTGAGTTGGGCCAGCTCCTCCTTCTTATCGGCCAACTCGGCGCGCAGCTTCTCCAAACGATCCTTGGACGCCTCATCCGATTCTTTGGCCAGCGCCATCTCCTCGATCTCGAGGCGGCGCACCAGGCGCTCAACCTCGTCAATCTCGACGGGCCGCGAATCGATTTCCATCCGCAGGCGCGAAGCAGCCTCATCGACCAGATCGATGGCTTTGTCCGGCAGAAACCGGCTGGTGATGTAGCGGTCCGACAACGTGGCTGCGGCCACCAGCGCGGAGTCGGTGATCCGGACGCCGTGGTGCACCTCGTATCGGTCCTTGAGCCCACGAAGGATACCGACGGTGTCCTCGACAGACGGTTCTCCGACCAGCACCTGCTGGAATCGACGTTCCAGCGCGGCGTCCTTTTCGATGTACTTGCGGTACTCGTCGAGCGTGGTGGCGCCGACCAGACGCAACTCACCCCGGGCCAGCATCGGCTTGATCATGTTGCCCGCGTCCATCGCCGATTCGCCGGTCGCGCCGGCCCCCACGATGGTGTGCATCTCATCGATGAACGTGATGATCTGACCCGCGGAATTCTTGATGTCGTCGAGAACTGCTTTTAGCCGCTCCTCAAACTCGCCGCGATATTTGGCCCCGGCCACCATCGATCCGAGGTCGAGGGAAATGACGGTCTTGTCGCGCAGGCTCTCGGGGACGTCGCCGGCGACGATCCGCTGCGCCAGGCCCTCAACGATCGCGGTCTTGCCGACGCCGGGCTCACCGATGAGCACCGGGTTGTTCTTGGTGCGCCGGCTCAACACCTGCACGACGCGGCGAATCTCGTTGTCGCGGCCTATCACCGGGTCGAGCTTGCCGTCCCTGGCCGCCGCGGTCAGGTCGGTGGAGTACTTCTCGAGTGCCTGGTAGGTGTCTTCGGGGTCGGGGCTGGTGACCCGGGCGCTGCCGCGCACCTTGACGAAGGCCTCGCGCAGCGCCTCGGGTGAGGCACCCTGGCCAGTCAGAAGTTTGGCGGTGTCGCTGTCTCCGGTTGCCAGGCCGACCAACAGATGTTCGGTCGAGACATATTCGTCGTCCATCTCGGTGGCGAGCTGCTGGGCAGCCGTGATCGCAGCGAGCGACTGGGGCGCCAACTGCGGCTGCGAGGAGGACCCACTGGCGCTCGGCAGCCGGTCCACCAACCGCTGTGTCTCGTTTCGGACGACTGCGGGATCCACTCCCACGGCCTCGAGCAGAGGCGCGGCGATGCCATCGTTCTGGGTGAGCAGCGCCATCAACAGGTGAGCGGGCGCTATCTGGGGGTTGCCGGCCGCTGTTGCTGCCTGCAGCGCCGATGTCAGCGCTGCCTGAGTCTTGGTCGTCGGGTTGAAGGAGTCCACGGCACCCCACTCTCGTATCCGGAGCCGCAAGCGGCCCGTTAAATGCTTATCGGGTTGTACAACGCAGTCAAGGTTGAGTCTGTTCCGCTCAACTTCATTTTTTTCGGTCTGCACCAAGATCATCACAAAGCGGCGCTTGGCGTCCCAGAACTGCTGCAAAGATCGACAGCGTCACCACCGACGAACAGCTCGGCGGACCGGTTCGATCAGGGCAGCGCGGGAACGGCAGCCCCCGACACACACGGCTTGCTAGGTTGAGCGGGTGTCGGGCACTTGGGGATCAATTCTGATTGAGCTCATTCCGCTTGGGCTGGTGGTGGCGTTCTCCCCGCTGTCGATCATCCCCGCCGTACTCGTACTGCACACACCGCGGCCCAAACCCACTGGCTTGGCGTTCATGACGGGCTGGCTTCTCGGCCTGGCCGTGTTGACCGGCGTTTTCCTGACCGCGTCGGATCTGGCCGGCGGGCTCGGCAAGAGCCCCCCAAGCTGGGCATCCTGGCTGCGCATCGTCCTCGGCGTCGCGCTGATCGGCTTCGGCGTCTACCGCTGGGCGACCCGGAACAAATCCGAGCACATGCCGGGCTGGATGACGCGCA
>JBMYXJ010000198.1:0-5552 GCA_049608285.1 Mycobacterium sp.
TCAGAACGCCTGCCACGGCGGAGCGCCATCGGTCGAGGTCGAAGTCCATTGCACCCGCGACGGCATCGGCACTGGGTTTCTGCACAGTCACCAGGCTAAATGATGGGTTCGCGCCAGCGTGGGCCGGTCGGGCGGCTTGCTCGGTCGATCGCGGGAGCTGTTCACGCTCGCCACGTAAGGTTTGTAGACGTGAATCCGGTCGTCAACAGCCTGCGCACGGTCCGCGCAGCGGTAGGAGCGACGCTGCGGACAGTTCCCAAGCGCCGGCTCGCGACCATCCTGACCGCGATTGTGATTCTCATCGCAGTAGCGCTCCTCGTTCCGCTGCCGACTGCGGTGCAGCTACGGGACTGGGCAACATCGCTGGGCCCGTGGTTCCCGTTGGCCTTCCTAGCCGCACACATCGTCGTCACGGTGTTCCCATTCCCGCGCACCGTCTTCACGCTGGCCGCGGGTCTGCTGTTCGGGCCGTACCTGGGCGTGCCAGTGGCGGTGTTGGCCAGCACTGTCAGCGCCCTGATCGCGTTACTGCTGATTCGCGCGGCCGGCTGGCACCTGGACCGACTTGTGAAGCATCCGCGCCTGGAAGCGGTGAACGCGCGACTGGCCGAACGTGGCTGGCCGACAGTGTTGTCGATGCGGCTTATTCCGGCCGTCCCCTTCTCGGTACTGAACTACGCGGCGGGCTCCTCTAGGGTCGGGGCGCTGCCCTATACGCTGGCGAGCTTCGTTGGACTGCTCCCGGGCACCGCGGCGATCGTCATCCTCGGCGACGCGCTCACCGGCAACGTGAGTCCGCTGCTGTTTCTCGTCTCACTGTTCACCGCAAGCATCGGTGTCGCTGGCCTGGTCTATGAAATACGGGCACACCGTAGCCATCACAATCCAGTGCATCGCCCGTCGGCCGAACCCGCTGAGCCGACCGGGTCTGCGATCAACTCCGGTTGATTTCAGGGCCCTTCGCAGTCATCGTCGCGAATATCCCTAGCATCGTCGACGCTGCCATTAGTCCCGGGCTCCAGTCCTTGGCACGAACGTGGAACGCGACTGCCAACGCGAAGTACACCGTCAGCATGAAGGTCGTCAGCCTGGCCAGTGCAGGGAATCGGTACACCGACGCCAGGCCCACCGCAGAGGCGGCCTTGACGATCGGCAGCACCGGTCGCAGCTGCGGATCGAGGCCAAGGTCATCGAGTGACTTCGTGATCGGAGCCAGCGGGATCGCGCAGGCAACCGCGTCGCCGGCCTGCAGTGCGGCCAGCAGCGTGTAAGTCTTCGGCGATGTGAGCGCGGTCATCATTCTGGGGCGCCGTGGCGCGGTGCCGGAGCTTGGGTTTGGGTGTAGCTGGTTCTAGGCGGCTGCACCTGCTCCGACAACGGCGGGTACTGCGGCGCGGCCTCGAGGGACCCCTCTACCGGGGTGCGTGCCTGGGCCACCGCCTGCGCAACGGCCTGTGCGATCTCCGGGTCGGTCTGGGTGTTGAACCACTCGGCAACCTCGGCCGAGTCATCCTCGGGCTTTGGCAAGTTCACGTCCACAGGCGAAGGTGTGTAGCGGAACACCCCGTCCTCACCCGGCGCACCCAGCATCTTGGCGAAGCCCTGCAGGGCCCCACCGAAGTCACTGGGCACCAGCCAGACCTTGTTCGCCTCACCTTTGGCCATCTCCGGCAGGGTCTGCAAGTACTGGTAGGCCAACATCTCCGGGGTCGGACGACCCGCCTTGATGGCGGCGAAGGTCTTTTCGATCGCCTTGGCCTCACCTTGGGCCCGCAGGTAGGAGGCTGCGCGTTCACCCTGAGCACGCAGCATGCGGGACTGCCGCTCGGCCTCGGCGGCGAGGATGGCCGCCTGCTTGGAGCCTTCGGCGGCCAGGATCTGGGACTGTTTCTGGCCCTCTGCCTGCTTGATGGACGCCTCCCGGTGGCCCTCGGCGGTCAGGATCATCGCCCGCTTCTCCCGGTCGGCGCGCATCTGCTTCTCCATCGAATCTTGGATCGACGGCGGCGGATCGATGCTGCGCAGCTCCACTCGTGCCACTCGAAGTCCCCACCGCCCGGTGGCATCGTCGAGTACACCGCGCAACTGGCCGTTGATCGAATCGCGCGAGGTCAGCGTCTGCTCCAGCGTCATACCGCCCACCACGTTGCGCAGCGTCGTGGTGGTCAGCTGCTCGACGCCCACGATGTAATTGCTGATCTGGTAGACCGCAGCCCGCGGCTCAGTCACCTGGAAGTAGACAACCGTATCGATGTTCACCGTGAGGTTGTCTTCGGTGATCACCGGCTGCGGCGGAAACGACACCACACGCTCGCGGAGATCCACCCGGGCACGGATCTTGTCGATGAATGGGAGCAGCAACGTCAGCTGGCCGGACACCGTCTTGCTGTAGCGGCCCAGACGTTCAATCACCGCCGCCTCCGCTTGGGGCACCAAAGCGACCGACTTGGCCACCACGATGGCGGCGAACAGCACCAACACCGCCAGCAGGACCAACCCTGCAACGGCACCATCCATGACCAGCTCCTTCCGTTGTCGCCCGGGTCCTCCGGGCGAAACTCATTCCTCTTCTACGTTTACATGATTCTGCCGACAACAGCGGTGGCGCCGTCGATGTGCACAACGGTCACCTGGTCGCCTTTTTCGTAGACATCGTTCTCGTTGTAGGGCCTGGCCGTCCACACTTCGCCGCCGAGCTTGATCTGACCTTCATGGCGCGCTACCCGGTCGAGCACCAGCGCGCTCTTGCCTTCCAACGCCTTAACCGGCTCTTCAAGACCCTTGCCCGACAGCATCCGCCGCTTTAGCGCAGGGCGCACTCCCGCCAGCAGCAGGACCGATACCAGTAAGAACACCAATCCATCCACCCAAATCGGCAAGTTCAGCAGCCAGCTGGAACCAGCGGCGGCCAACGCCCCGCCGCTGAGCATCAGCAGGAACAGGTCACCGGTGAGGGCCTCGGCCCCGGCGAGAGCCAGCGCGGCGATCAGCCAGATCAGGGGAACAGGCATACCCAGAGCCTAGCGCGCAACCGGACGCGTCAGCACGGAAGAACGAGAGCCAAACAACTACACTGCCAGCATCATGTGGTGCCCCAGTGTCTCGTTGTCGATTTGGGCCAATGCCTGGCTCGCCGGCGCCGCCGCGCCTGACGACGTCTTGGATGCGCTATCCCAATGGACCTCAAGACATTCCGTCACCGCCTACGACTCAGCCGCCGCTGAGCGCACCGGACTGCCGTGGCCGGATCTCGACAACGCCGGAGCGGTCTCGCTCCTGCAAACGTTGCGTACCGCCGCCAGGTCAGCCGAATCCCTGCCCGCGATCATGCTGGCGCTCCCCATCCCAGGAGACGTACGGGGACTGCCCGCCGGGACGCAATTCGGCCGCGACGCGACTGCGGCCGGTGAGGCTGTCATCGTGGGGCAGTCGGGGGCGGCGATCGGAATCGTGCCCGATCTGGACTACCCGGACAACCCCGACGTCATGGGCGATTTCGAGTCCGAGTTCGAACCTGAGTTTTCTGCAATGTCGTGGACGGTGTATTCACTTGCGGCCACACCACCTCCGGAGCATCTCGATCTCGGCCACGCTGAGTACACCTTGCGCGATGCGGTGCGTGCAGCCGCTGACGCACTGGGAGCACTGCGCGCCAGCGCCTCCGGAGCTGAGGTCGACGATCCGCGCAGGATGGTCGAACAGGTGCTCGAATCCATCCAGGTGCATCGAATTCCCGACCATGCCCCGCCACGCGCAATGCGAGTCCTTGAGAACGCTGCGCACGTCGATGCCATCATTACCGTAAGCTCCGGGCTCATTCCAAGTGGACTGCAGAGCTCCTCGGAAGTTCAGCTCGCCAGCGATGCGCTACGACCGCTGACATCGGTAGTGCGCACGGCCCGACTGGCGGCGGTCGGGTCCATTCTTCAATCCGCCTGGCGCGGCTAGTTTTTAGCCCGAACAAGCCTTTTAGTCCGAACAAGCCGCGGTGCACAGTTCACCGTTGATGCTGCACCCGTATCTGGGCACGGTGTCGACTTCCCCACTGCCAGTAACCGCAAGATCGTGGCGCCGCCCATCAGCCATCTCATCGAGCAGGTCGACGACCAACTGCGCGAATCGGGGTTGAGCGTTGGGTGTCGATGCCCGCGCATAGGCGATCCCGGCGCCGGCGGCTTGCTGAGCTAATTCGTTGTCCAGATCCCAGACCACTTCGATGTGATCGGCGACGAAACCAATCGGGCAAACAATCACAGCCTGGGTACCCGCCGGAGCCAACGACTGCAGATGATCGCTGACATCTGGCTCTAGCCACGGCACCTGCGGCGGACCCGACCGCGACTGCCACACCTGGTCGTACACCCGGTACCCCGCTGCGGCGGCTACGAGCGCACAGGTGTGGCGGACTTGGCGCTGGTAAAGGTCCGGCCCGCACCGCGAAGCGGCCCGCAGCGGAATCGAATGCGCGGTGAACACCAGTCTGGCACCAGCGCGCAGCGGTGTCGGCAGCCTTAGGGCGGCCTCACCGATGGCGTCGGCGAACATCTGCACCAGCAGCGGGTGATCGAAGTACTGCCTGAGTTTGGTCAGCTCCGGCGCGTGCGGACCGGCTGACGCTCGGGCGCGTTTGATGTCTTCCTGGTACTGGACGCAGCCAGAGTATCCACCCCAGGCCGATGTCGAGAAAACCGCAGCGCGCCGAATACCGTTGTCGCGCATCTGCGCAACCGCATCCTCAACGTAGGGCTCCCAGTTGCGGTTGCCGAAGTAGACAGGCAACTCCGTTCCCCGCCGCGCCAGCTCCGTCTCGATCGCGACGATCAAATCACGGTTGATGCCATTGATCGGTGATACGCCGCCGAAATGCTGGTAGTGCTCGGCCACAAGGGCCAGGCGCTCAGGGGGGATTCCCCGTCCGCGAGTGACATTCTGGAGAAACGGCATGACCTGTTCGGCGCCCTCGGGGCCACCGAACGACAACAGCAGCAGTGCATCGAAGGCCATTACAGGAGCTGTGTACTCGCCCCGCCATCGGCGTAGATGATGGTGCCCGTCGTCGCCGGAAGCCAGTCTGACAGCAGTGCACACACCGTCTTCGCCACCGGGGTCGGGTCTTTCATATTCCAGCCAAGCGGCGCTCGCTGATCCCAACCGTCCTCAAGCAGCTTCATCTGCTCACCGGCCTCGTCACCCAGTGCACCGCCGACAATCGCACTCATCGCCAACGTCCGGATCGGCCCTGCAGCAACGAGATTCGACCGCACCCCGACTTGCCCCGCTTCGCGTGCAACGAACCGGTTCACCGATTCCAGTGCACTCTTGGCGACCGTCATCCAGTTGTAGGCCGGCATGGCGCGGGTTGGATCGAAGTCCATACCGACGATGCCGCCGCCGGGGTTCATGACGGGCAGCACAGCTTTGGCCAGCGACGCATACGAGAACGCTGAAATGTGGATGCCTTTGGCGACGTCCTCGAAGGGCGCATCGAAGAACGGGTTGACGCCCATCCCGGTCTGGGGCATGAATCCGATCGAGTGCACCACGCCATCAAG
>JBMYXJ010000199.1:0-5549 GCA_049608285.1 Mycobacterium sp.
CAGGGTCTTCGCGCAAGCGCTCATCGGTCTCAGGGTCTTCGCGCAAGCGCTCATCCGCGCGCCTCCTTGGGAAGGCCGAGCACGCGCTCGGCAATGATGTTTCGCTGAATCTCATTGGATCCGCCGTAGATGGTGTCCGAACGGGAGAACAGGTAGAGCCGCTGCCACTCGTCGAACTCGCCATCTGGGAGGGTGAGTCCTGCCATGCCCTGCACGTCCATCGCGATCTCACCTAGTTCGCGATGCCAATTGGCCCACAACAGCTTCGAAACGTTGTCTTTGCCGGCGGCCCGGCTCGCTTCCTCCGCATCCATGGTTGCCAGCGCGTAGGACCGCATCGCCTTCAGGCCTGCCCAGGATCGGGTCAGTCGCTCACGGATGAGTGGGTCCTCCGCGGCGCCGGTGCGCTTGGCCAGTTCCACCAGGTTGGAATGCTCACGGGCATAACGGATCTGTTGGCCTAACGTGGACACACCACGCTCGAACGTCAGCGTTCCCATCGCGACCCGCCATCCGTCACCCGGCGTGCCGACCACGAGGTCTGCGTCGGTGCGGGCGTCGTCGAAGAAGACTTCATTGAACTCAGAGTCGCCGGTCAGCTGGATAATCGGGCGGATTTCGACGCCGGGCTGATGCAGCGGAACCAGCAGGTAGGACAGGCCGGAGTGACGCTTGGAACCTTTCTCGGTGCGGGCCACCACAAAGCACCACTGAGCCCAGTGCGCCAGTGAGGTCCACACCTTCTGGCCGTTGATCACCCACTGGCCGCCGTCGAGCTCGGCCACCGTCGAGACATTGGCGAGGTCACTGCCCGCGCCAGGCTCGGAGTAACCCTGCGACCACAACTCGGTGACATCGAGGATCTTGGGCAGGAAGCGTTTCTGCTGCTCGGCGGTGCCGTACGCGATGAGCGTCGGCCCGAGCAACTCCTCTCCGAAGTGGTTGACCTTGTCGGGGGCGTCGGCCTTCGCGTACTCCTCGTAGAAGGCGACCCGGTGAGCCACTGACAGCCCGCGGCCACCGTGCTCCTCCGGCCAACCCAGACAGGTCAGCCCCGCAGCAGCGAGATGCTGGTTCCAGGCGCGACGTTCCTCGAAAGCTTCGTGCTCGCGGCCGGGCCCGCCGAGGCCCTTGAGCGCACCGTATTCACCGACGAGATTGTCGGCGAGCCAGTCGCTGACCTCAGCCCTGAACTCCTGGACCTCTATCACCCCTGTAGGCTAACCTACCAAGCACTTGCTTTGTTGAAGGGACAGGGGACGGCCTGGGTATGACTCAGCGAAGAACCACTCCCGCGGTCCTCGATCGGATCGCGCACGAACGTCCTGACCACCCCGCGGTCGTCACGGATCACAGAACACTGACGTTCGCCGACCTGCGTTCGGAGGTCCGACGAGCTGCTGCAGCCATCATCGACCTAGGCGTGCGTCCAGGCGACTGCGTCGCGATCTGGGCGCCGAACACCTGGCACTGGGTGGTGGCCTGCCTGGCCACCCACCATGCCGGCGCCGTACTGGTCCCGCTCAACACGCGCTACACCGCCGACGAGGCCACCGATATTCTCCTGCGCACCGCGGCGCCGCTACTCTTCGCCTCCGGCGAGTTCCTGGGTGCCGACAAAGCAGCCAGCGTGGACCGCGACGCGCTACCGGCCCTGCGGCACCTCGTGCGCATCCCGATCGACAAGGCAGACGGCACATGGGACGAGTTCATCAGCGGCGGCAGCGCCGCGGCCATGGACCAGGTGGACGCCCGCGCGGCGGCGGTGGACCCCACCGACGTCTCCGACGTCCTGTTCACCTCAGGCACTACCGGACGAAGCAAAGGCGTGCGGTGTGCACACCGGCAGTCCCTCGAGGCGTCGGCCGCGTGGGCGGCCTGCGGACAAGTCACCAGCGAAGACCGCTACCTGTGCGTCAATCCGTTCTTCCATAACTTCGGCTACAAGGCGGGCATTCTTGCCTGCCTGCAGACCGGTGCCACCCTGGTCCCGCAGTTGACGTTCGATCCTTTGCAGGCAATGCAGGCAGCACAGGACCACGGGATCACGGTGCTTCCCGGCCCACCGACGATCTTTCAGACCCTCCTTGACCACCCCGAGCGCTCTGGCTACGACCTCACCTCGCTGCGATTCGCCGTTACCGGCGCCGCGACCATTCCCGTGGTGCTGATCGAACGCATGCAACACGAGCTCGACATCGACATCGTGCTCACCGCCTACGGGCTAACTGAGGCTAGCGGCTTCGGCACCATGTGCCGGGCCGACGACGACGCCGTCACCGTCGCCACCACCTCCGGACGCCCGATCGCAGATTTCGAATTGAGAATCGGGGACAAGGGTGAGGTACTGTTGCGCGGGCCCAACGTGATGCTCGGCTACCTCGATGATCCCGAGGCCACCGCGGCTGCGATCGACGCCGAGGGTTGGCTGCATACCGGCGACGTCGGCGAGCTCGATGACGCCGGCAATCTGCGGATCACCGACCGGCTCAAAGACATGTACATCTGTGGCGGATTCAACGTGTATCCGGCCGAGGTCGAGCAGACCCTCACCCGCCTTGAGGGAGTCGCCGAGGCCGCGGTGATCGGAGTCCCCGACGACCGGCTCGGTGAAGTCGGAAAAGCATTCATAGTCGCTCTGCGAGGTTCCGATCTTGATGCGCAGACCGTGCTCGACTACACGCGAGAACATCTCGCGAACTTCAAGACACCCCGATCGGTGGAGTTCCTCGACTCGTTGCCACGCAATGCCTCTGGGAAGGTCGTCAAGCCGCAGCTTCGTGACCTTCAGAAGCGCGTCGAGAGGGCCTGAAGTGGACCTGACTTTCGACGACGCCACCCGCGACTTCCAGGCGGAGGTAGCCGAGTTCCTCGCCGCCAACACAGACTCGTTCCCAGCAAAGTCCTACGACACCGCCGAAGGCTTCCAGCAGCACCGTCGTTGGGACCAAGTGCTTTTCGACGCCGGGCTGTCGGTGATCACCTGGCCGGAACGCTATGGCGGCCGTGACGCGACACTGCTGCAGTGGGTAGTGTTCGAGGAAGAATACTTCCGAGCCGGCGCGCCGGGCCGAGCCAGCGCTAACGGCATTTCGATGCTGGCACCGACTCTCTTCTCGCATGGCACGGAAGAACAGCTCGACAGGGTGCTGCCGAAAATGGCCAGCGGCGAAGAGATCTGGGCGCAGGCGTGGTCTGAGCCGGAGGCAGGTAGTGACCTGGCATCGCTTCGCTCCACAGCGACCAAAACCGATGGCGGGTGGCTGCTCAACGGGCAGAAGATCTGGAGTTCGCGGGCGGTGTTCGGCGAGCGGGCGTTCGGGTTGTTCCGATCCGACCCGGAGGCGCAACGACACAAGGGTCTCACGTATTTCATGTTCGACCTCAAGGCTGACGGAGTCACCGTACGCCCGATCGCCCAGCTCGGCGGTGACACGGGTTTCGGTGAGATTTTCCTCGACGGCGTCTTCGTTCCCGACAACGACGTCATCGGCGGGGTGCACGAGGGTTGGCGTGCCGCCATGAGCACCTCGAGCAACGAACGCGGCATGTCTTTGCGCAGCCCCGCAAGGTTTCTCGCGCCAGCCGAACGGCTCGTGGCGCAATGGAAGGAGAACCCCGACCCGGCATTCACCGACCGCGTCGCCGACGCGTGGATCAAGGCACAAGCTTACCGACTGCACACGTTCGGAACGGTGACGCGATTGACCAACGGTGGTGAGCTGGGCGCAGAATCTTCAGTGACCAAAGTGTTCTGGTCCGACCTCGACGTCGAGCTGCATCAAACCGCGCTGGACCTGCGCGGGGCCGACGGTGAAATCGCCGACTCGGTGAGCGACGGTCTGCTGTTCGCATTGGGCGGCCCAATCTACGCCGGCACCAATGAAATTCAGCGAAACATCATAGCCGAGCGGCTACTGGGCTTGCCCCGAAAGTAGGCAGTCGTGAACTTTGAGATAACCGAAGAGCAGCGTGACTTCGCTGCCAGCATAGACGCAGCGCTGAGCGCCGCCGATCTTCCAGGGGCCGTCCGGGCTTGGTGCGACGGCGACACCTCGCCCGCCCGCAAGGTATGGGCTCAGCTGACAGACCTCGGCGTCACCGCGCTGATGGTGCCCGAGGAGTATGACGGAATAGATGCACACCCGACCGACCTCATCGTCGCGATGGAACGGATCGGTCGCTGGTGCGTCCCTGGCCCGGTGACTGAATCCATTGCGGTGGCACCGGTCCTGCTAGCCAAGGACGAGCGTAGCGCAGCCCTGGCATCCGGCGAACTGATAGCGACAGTAGCGCTGCCACCGGTGGTACCCCGCGCTGTGGACGCCGACACCGCCGGTCTGATCTTGCTCGTCCAGGACGGGCGGGTACATGAGGGTGTCGCCGGAGCCGAGCACACGTCCATCGACCAGAGCCGGAAATTGTTTGACGTCAACGCATCCGGCGAAGCAAACGACACCGATGTCGGGCGTGCCTTTGAATTTGGTGCGCTGGCCACGGCAGCTCAGCTTGTAGGCGCTGGGCAGGCGATGCTCGATGCCGCAGTCGAATACGCCAAACAGCGTAGCCAGTTCGGCACCGTCATCGGCAGCTATCAAGCGATCAAGCACAAGCTGGCCGATGTCCTTATTGCGATCGAGTTGGCTCGCCCGCTGGTCTACGGGGCGGCACTGACGCTGGCTCAATCCGACCCGGGTGAATCAGCCTGCGCCCGCGACGTCAGCGCGGCCAAAGTCGCTGCGGCCGACGCCGCTCTACTGGCTGCACGTTCTGCGCTGCAGACTCATGGCGCGATCGGCTTCACCCAGGAGCACGATCTGTCGTTGCAGTTGCTGCGGGTGCAGGCGTTGCGCCCCGCTTGGGGAGATCCGACCTGGCACCGACGCCGAGTACTGGAGGCGCTGACCGCATGAGGGCTCAGCGATCAGGGAAGGCAGATTGCGCATGACCGAGGAACGCGAACTTCTGCGCGCCACCGTTGCCGCGCTGGTCGACAAGCACGCATCACCGGAGGCGGTGCGTGAGGCGATGAGCTCGAAGCGGGGATATGACGAGTCGCTGTGGCAGATGCTGTGCGAGCAGGTCGGCGCGGCGGCCCTGGTGGTGCCCGAGAATCTAGGCGGTGCGGGCGGCGAACTAGCCGACGCCGCCGTCGTCATGGAGGAACTTGGGAAGTCGCTGGTGCCCACGCCCCTGTTGGGCACAACGCTGGCCGAGCTGGCGGTGCTGGCAGCCGACGAGCCCGACGGCGAGGTTCTGGAGTCGCTGGTGGCAGGATCCTCGATCGGCACTGTGGTCTTCGATCCGAGCTACGTTGTCAACGGGGATGTGGCCGACGTCGTGATCGCCACCGACGGTGAAACCCTGACTCGCAGTGCCTCATTTACCGCCGATCCTGCGGTGTCGATGGACCCCACGCGCCGACTGGCTCGCGTGGAACCAAGTCAGAACACGCGAATCGGTGCCGATCCCGGCCTGCTGGAAATGGCCATGATCCTGCTGGCAGCCGAACAGATCGGCGCGGCGGCGAAGTGCCTTGATCTCACCGT
>JBMYXJ010000200.1:0-5547 GCA_049608285.1 Mycobacterium sp.
CGCGGTCCCAGCGGATCCAGGGGGTGATGTAGTAGATGCCCAGCATCATCCCCATCAGCCACCATTTCAGCGACCGGAAGAATCCGGAGACGCGGCGGGGGAAGATCGGGATGCGCGCGGCGTAGAGCTTGTCGCCCCACATTCCCGTCGCTACCGGGGCTGGCAACATGTCTGCGGTCAACCGAGTGGTTTCCGCGCTGGTGAACGGCCTCAGGAATCCGGCGTTGGCGAACTCGGCGGTGAACACAACATCGACGCTGACGATGTCGATCGATGAGTCATGTGCCGCCAGCCGGCGCACCATCTGTTCCCGCTGGGCAGTGGCGCCCGAAGGCAGCAATTCGGTGCGAACCCGATAGGCACCTCCAGAGGCCTCCGCGCATTCCTGCGCCCGGGCGACCGCGCCACCATTGTCAGGGAAGACGTACCAGGTCAGGGTCGGGGGACCACTGTGGCTTCCGCAACCTGACAACAGCGTTGCCGCTACCAAAGGCGCGCTGGCCAGCGAGATTGCGCGGCGGCGTCGCCGGCGGGCGAACTGAATTCGTTTCATCACGTCCTCGTTCAAGAAGGCCTGTAACGATCCCCGAGTCCGGATGAGGGCCCCAGGCAGCACATTCGATACGTCGAAGAGTGTGTCACAGTGCACATCGAAAGTGGTGTCCCGTCAGCGCTGTCGGAAATGGAGTCGCGGAGGGCTGAGCAGGGCCTCCATGCCGGTGACACCGCCGCCGACACCCTGTTTGACGGCCGCCACGGCCGGTCCGGATGTTCCAGGCACCCAAGAGTGACGTCGAAACTCATGGGTGTGAGCTTCGTTGCAACGCCTTGGCTCTGAGCAAGGTCAGCGCCGTCTACCTTGTGCCGCAAGGGAAGTGCTCCGAGGAGCTGGTGGCGGGACAGGGAGTCGGCAGCGCGCGCAGCGACTGTGGCCAGTGCATCGTAAACACTCAGGTGAATCCTGATTATATTGATATCGGCCAGTGGAGCACCGTCGCTGACATCGAAAATATCTTCGCGTTTACTGAGGAGTTCCGTGACGCCCGCATTGCCGTCGTGGTGGCAGACCGCCGTGGTTTACCAGGTCTACATCCGCAGCTTCGCCGACGGAAACGGCGACGGTGTCGGTGATGTCCAGGGGATGCGTACCAGGTTGCCGTACTTGGCGCAGCTGGGAGTTGACGCCATCTGGATCAATCCGTGGTACCCCTCGCCGATGGCTGACGCGGGCTATGACGTTGCCGACTACCGCGATATCGAGCCCTCATACGGCACGCTGGACGAAGCGCAGGCCCTGATCTCCGAGGCGCATGCGTTCGGTATCCGGGTGCTGCTCGACATTGTGCCCAACCACACCTCCGATGAGCATGCGTGGTTCCGCGCTGCGCTCGCCGGTGAGGCGGACGCGCGGCAGCGTTACCACTTTCGGCCGGGGAGGGGCACTGACGGTGAACTGCCTCCTAACAACTGGCAGAGCGTGTTCGGTGGTTCGGCATGGACCCAAGTGGCTGACGGTGACTGGTATTTGCATCTGTTCGCGCCTGGTCAGCCGGACCTCGACTGGGAGAACGACGAGGTGCGCGCCGAGTTCGAGGATATCCTGGCATTCTGGTTCGACCGCGGCGTCGACGGTTTCAGAATCGACGTGGCACACGGTCTGGTCAAGGAAGCTGGGTTACCTGACACGGTCGTGCAGAACGATGTGACGCAGACGCTGGTCGAGGGCCGCGCCGGACACCCCGCTTGGGACCAAGACGGCGTGCATGAGGTGTACCGGGGCTGGCGCTCGGTAGCTGACAGCTATTCACCCGGTCGGGTCTTCATCGCAGAAGCGTGGGTGCCAAGCAGCGAGCGTCTGGCCCGCTATCTGCGGCCTGATGAGCTGCACACGGCGTTTCAATTCGACTTTCTGTGCGCACCTTGGCGCGCCGAGGCCCTGCGGACAGTGATCGACGACGCCATCGGCGCTGCAGCCTCGGTCGGCGCACCACCGACCTGGGTGCTGTCCAACCACGACGTGACCCGCACGGTGACGCGGTTCGCCCGATCGCAGCCGGCGCACCTGATTGAAACGGGTGGGGATCGTCGGCGCTGGGCCGATGAAGACCCCGACTACGTCCTCGGGCGTCGACGTGCGCGTGCGGCCGCCCTCGTGCAGTTGGCATTGCCCGGGAGTGCCTATGTGTATCAGGGCGAAGAATTGGCGCTGGAGGAGGTCGAGGACTTGCCCGACGAGGTGCGCCAGGATCCGATATGGGCTCAGTCCGGCTTCACCGATGTCGGCCGCGACGGATGCCGTGTTCCGTTGCCGTGGACAGCGACATCTGCGCCGTACGGTTTCGGCCACCAAGAGGCATCCGTCACCTGGTTGCCCCAGCCGGAGCACTGGGCCCAGCACAGTGTCCAGGCCCAGGATCGTGACCCCGATTCGACACTGAACCTGTACCGTGCCGCACTGCGCCTGCGGCCCCGGCTGTGGTGCCATGCGGGAGACCTCACATGGCTGACGGTCGCCCGCGATGTGGCTGCATTCCAGCGTGGGGAGGCGCAGTGCTGGGTGAACACCGGTGAGGCCGCAGTGACGTTGCCGGAGGGGGCGTCGGTGGTGCTGTCATCGGAACCGGGTCTCGATGTAGTGCTGCCGACCGACACGGCCGTGTGGCTCACATCTGCGGAGCCACCGAGGAAGTGACCAAAAGGGGTCTTTGTGCCCTCTGCAACAGCCCACCGCGGGGCGCAGCCTGGATGGCAGAAGATGAGTCCGTGAAGGGTGCCGAGATGAACAGTGACTTCCCCGATCTCGAGACCGTGTCGTCAGCGCTCGCGCTTGCGGGTCGCGCGCCGTCGGTGCACAACTCTCAACCGTGGCAGTGGCGGGTGGGTGATCAGAGCGTGCACCTCTACGCCAATCCCGATCTGCTTCTCCCGCACACCGACCCGGATGCTCGCGATCTGACGCTGAGCTGCGGAGCGGCATTGAATCACTGTGTGTTGGCACTGGCTGCGCTTGGCTGGCAGTCGAAGGTGCACCGTTTTCCCAACCCAGCCGAGCCGAACCACCTCGCCGTTCTCGAACTGCGCCGTTACCCCGCCGCGGATCTTGACGTGGTGATGGCCGCCGCGATTCCACGCCGTCGCACTGACCGCCGCCACTACAGTTCGTGGCCTGTTCCGCGTGGCGACATCGCGCTGATGGGGGCGCGGGCGGCGCGCGCCGGGGTCACCCTGCGTCGGGTCGATGACCTCGCCGGTCTTAAACGACTCGTCGCTGAGGCGGCGTTTCGACATGCGACGGACAAAGATTACCTTGCCGAATTAGCAAGGTGGACTGGACGATACGCGTCCACCGCAGGGGTGCCCGCGCGAAGTGTTCCAGACGACGACGGTGTGGCGCCGATTCCGCCGCGGGTGTTTGCAGGCGGAGTGTTGCCGCAGACGCCGAACACCGAGGCTGCCGACGACCACGCGGCTGTTCTTGCGCTGGGCACGGTTCACGACGACCGGTTGTCGTGGTTACGAGCGGGGGAGGCAACCAGCACCGTGTTGCTAACGGCAACGGCCCTAGGGTTGGCGAGCTGCCCGATCACCGAGCCGCTGGAGATCGCGGACACGCGACAGGCGCTGCGCAGCGATGTTTTTGGCGCCGAGGAGCATCCGCAGATGCTGCTGCGGATCGGCTGGGCGCCGGTCAACGCCGACCCATTGCCGCCGACGCCACGCCGTGGACTCTCAGAAGTAGTTGCGCAGCTGGATGGCTCGCCGCTGATTTGAAGGGGGCCGAGTCACGGCTGCGTTCCCGTGGTCAGTCCGAGCCTTTCCTGGATGAGCGCTGCTGGCGATCGAGCCTAGACACGAACACCGCTGCTCGGGCGCGGGGGTCAATCCTGAGCCTGGCGAGTAGGCGGGAGACGTAGTTCGTGACGGTCTTCTCGGCGAGGAACATGCGCGCAGCGATTTGCCTGTTCGTCAGGCCCTTGTCGAGCAGGTTGAGCAGCGCCCTCTCCTCATCGGTCAGGCCCACCAGGGGATCTGATCGTGCAACGTGTCCGCGCACTCTGGCCATCAGGATCGCTGCAGCTCGGTTGTCGAGAAGCGAGCGACCCGAGCCAACTTCCTTGACGGTGTTGGCCAACTCCATGCCTTTAATGTCTTTGACCAGATATCCGCTGGCGCCGGCGAGGATCGCATCCAACATCGCATCTTCTGAGGTGAAGGAGGTGAGTATCAGGCAGCGAAGGTCGGGTAGCCGCGAGAGCAGATCACGGCACAGCTCGATGCCATCGCCGTCGGGTAGTCGAACGTCGAGAACGGCTACGTCAGGCTTTAGCGCCGGAATGCGTGCCAGCGCTGAGGCGACCGAACCGGCCTCGCCGACGATATCGAGATCGGGATCCCTAGTTAACAGCTCGATCAGGCCGCGCCGGACGACTTCGTGGTCGTCGACCAGGAAGACCCTCACCGTAGTTGCGACGTCATAGTTGCGCCGTTATTTCCCTAAGCTGTGCAACTCTCACAGCGCATCACGCGCTTCACAGACCATGATCGAACAATCAGTGTCTCTAAGGGCGGCATTACCGGGTGGACCGACGAGTGCGCCGATGCCATCTCGCCGCTCACGTCCGACGACCACAAGCTGAATCTCGTCGGCGTGGGCGCGGATGTAATTCAATCCGTCGCCCTGAATGCTTACTGAAGTGATATCCAGATCGGCGAAGCGGCGTTGCCATTCGGCCAGTCGGCGTTGCCACTGGGCTTGCACATCAGCATGCATTTGGGCTGGCGTCAGCACTCGTACCGGTGCGTCTCGGTGCCGGGCCACCTCCAGGCCGCGCTGCAACACGGCACCGCCGTTCGCGGTGCCGTCGACCTCGATGGCCACTGTGCGGCTGTGGTCGCTGTGTGGACGGTGCGCCCGCACGATCACTACGGGGCAGTGTGCTGCAGCCGAGAGAGCCGCGGCGGTCGAGCCGATGCGCCCCTGCGTGGCGTGCTTGAGTCCCCGCGGCCCGATGCAGAGCATGGTCGCGCAGCGAGCCGCGTCCAGCAATGCTTGCACCGGTCTTCCTACAAGGATCTCACCCTCGACAGTGACGGGCAGCTCGGTTGCCTCCACAGCGGTCACGGCTTTGCGTACCGCGAGCGTTGCAGCGGCCATTTCGGGCGACCGGTCGCTCGGATCGATCACCCGCCCGTCGGCTGGCTCGATCACGTAAACCAACTGCAGGGGAACGCGCAGCGCGATTGATTCGTCTATGGCCCAGAGTGCAGCCTCGAGTGCGGATTGTGAGCCATCGATTCCCACCATGACACTGGTGGTCGAGCTGTTTTCTAACATGCTTGTCGTTCTAACATGCTTGTCCTCTGGTTAGTTGAAGTGCATTTTCGATCGATCGGGCCAGCGTCCGGAATAGGCGAACCGTTCCACGAATTGGTCGGTAGCGGCCCTCGCGAAGGCTGACGGCCATGCAGAGGTAGTGCCCGGCAGGTCAGCCGACCCGCAGCGATGACAGTCAGATTGCACCCCGGTCGCGGGCATGGTGGCCTCCC
>JBMYXJ010000201.1:0-5502 GCA_049608285.1 Mycobacterium sp.
CTGGCGCGACACCCCATACCGGCGGGCCACATCACTGACAACGGCCCCATCCAGGACCTCCAAAACCGCCCGATAACGCAGCTCGGACACACGCAGCTCCCGCAACATGCCGGCCCCTTTCGCAGTCACCAACGACTACGAAAGAACCCCACCCACCAACGGGTGTAAAGCACCTACCGGAACTGCTGTCGCGGACCTACCGAACCCGCGTCCAGGAACCGTAAAGCGGCAACCGGACCTCAAAAGTCAAGGATGAACCGGAACCGCACAAAACTACTGCGGACGGACTGCGGACGGAGCCGAAAGCCAAGTGGCTCGCCAACGACCAAAATCACCTCTGACCAGCGTGGCAGGTACAGGATTCGAACCTGTGTAGGCGTAAGCCGACGGATTTACAGTCCGCTCCCATTGGCCGCTCGGGCAACCTGCCTGGGTGCTGCATGTGGCGCTCAGCAGGATACAACGAGGACAGGCCTCGGGCACAAACCGGCGGGGGGTTGAGCCCCAGCCCGGGGCGGTTTGGCTCTCACCGCGACCTGCGGCGAAGATGGAGCCAAGCACGAACACCACCCGAGGAGGAACGAGTCCCATGGCGGATTCATCGTTTGACGTCGTCAGCAAGGTCGACCGCCAGGAGGTCGACAATGCACTCAACCAAGCCGCCAAGGAACTGGCCACCCGCTTCGACTTCCGCGGCACCGACACCACGATCGCTTGGCAGGGCGAGGAGGGCATCATCCTGACCTCTTCCACCGAGGAGCGAGTGCAGGCCGCCGTCGACGTCTTCAAGCAGAAACTGATCCGCCGGGACATCTCCATGAAGGCGTTCGACACCGGCGATGCGCAGCCATCCGGCAAGACCTACAAGGTGATCGGCAGCATCAAGCAGGGCATCAGCAGCGAGGACGCCAAGAAGGTCACCAAGCTCATCCGGGACGAGGGCCCCAAGGGCGTCAAGGCGCAGATCCAGGGCGAGGAGATCCGCGTCAGCTCCAAGAAACGCGACGATCTGCAGGCGGTTCAGGCACTACTGCGCGGCGCCGATCTCGATATCGCGGTGCAATTCGTCAACTATCGCTGACAGCTGATGTCGTGTACCGGTGCGAGGGCGAGCGTCACCATCCGTCGGAGGCTCATGCACGAATGGGGAATGCGCGCCAAACCCGCCATCGTGGCGAGGCCACCGACCTAGTGTGATCGCCATGGCAACTGCGCAACGCGAACCCAAAGTCGTCGTTCTCGGAGGCGGTTCCTGGGGAACCACCGTCGCCTCCATCTGTGCCCGACGAGGACCGACACTTCAGTGGGTACGTTCAAACGAAACCGCTGTCGACATCAACGACCGTCATCGCAACTCTAGATATCTGGGCGACGAGGTCGAGCTTGCGCATACGTTGAAGGCCACCACCGACTTCTCCGAGGCTGCCGCGTGCGCAGATGTGATCGTTATGGGCGTTCCCTCGCACGGCTTCCGTGGGGTGCTCACCGAGTTGGCTAAGGAGCTGCGGCCGTGGGTGCCGGTGGTATCGCTCGTGAAAGGCCTCGAGCAGGGCACCAACTACCGGATGAGCCAGATCGTCGACGAGATCCTGCCCGGCCACCCCGCTGGAATCCTGGCCGGACCCAATATCGCCCGCGAGGTCGCCGAGGGCTACGCGGCCGCCGCGGTGCTAGCGATGCCCGATCAGAGGTTGGCCGCCAATCTCGGACAGCTGTTCCGCACCAAGCGGTTCCGGACCTACACCACCGACGACGTGGTGGGAGTTGAGATGGCGGGTGCGTTGAAGAACGTCTACGCGATAGCAGTCGGCATGGGCTATTCGCTTGGCATCGGTGAGAACACCCGGGCGATGGTGATGGCCCGGGCAGTAGCCGAGATGTCCAAGCTGGGGGTGGCCATGGGCGGCCAGCGGGACACGTTCGCGGGGCTGGCCGGCATGGGCGATCTCATCGTGACCTGCACCAGCCAACGCAGCCGCAATCGTCACGTCGGCGAACAGCTCGGCGCCGGCAAGTCCATCGAGGAGATCATCTCTGCGATGAACCAGGTGGCCGAGGGCGTCAAGGCAGCCAGCGTGATTATGGAATTCGCCGAGAAGTTCGGGATCTCGATGCCCATCGCCCGGGAGGTCGACCGCGTCGTCAACCACGGCTCGACCGTCGAAGATGCCTACCGTGGTTTGGTCGCCGAGAAGCCTGGCCACGAGGTGCATGGATCGGGTTTTTGAGCCGAATTCGGTCGAGGCTAACTCAGTTGAAGTACGGGTTCGTCCCCTCGGGACGGGCAAGCAGCGGGTTTTCCTCGTTGACGATGTAGGAACCAGCGGGGCTCACAACGAAGCCGGACTGATTTCGGCTATCAACGCAGGCCGTCATGGTGCCATCCCCGCCGCAGCTGACAGTGCCAAAGCTCAGGCGGGTATTCGGGGGCAGCGGATTCACCGGCCCGCCGTAGATCGGCGCAGCGGAGGATCCGAATCCAGGCACACCGCCCGCGGAACCCATGACCAGGTTCGCACCGTCCGGCGCCCCCGGTAGCGGCCCGTTGCAGCCGTAGCTACCTGAGCGTTGCAGCATGCAAGTCAGGCCCGCAGAGCTGAATGCGTATGTCGAACCGTCGTACACCGCGAATTCCTTCGGGCTTATCGGCTGCATCGCATTGATGTCCGGGGCGGGCGGCGACGGCGGGGGCGGCGGGGGCTGCGCGACGGCGAGCCCCGGCACGTTGAGGACAACAGCGGCGGTCACACACGCAGCGCCTAAGAAAATTCTGCTCAACACCATCACAGCCTAGATGTCGTCTCGCGGGGCAGATTCGTTTCTCGAACCGCACGAAGTACGACGCGTCATAGCGCGACTCAGTAGATCCCGGGACCGCGGCCTGCCATCTGCTCGAGCCGCGCGATGCGGTCGGCCATAGGCGGGTGTGTGGCGAACAGCTTGCCGATCTTCTCGCCGGCGCGGAACGGGTTGGCGATCATCAGATGTGCCTGGTCGGCCAGCTGCGGTTCCGGCGGCAGGGGAGCCTGCTGCACCCCGGCGCTGATCTTGCGCAGCGCACTGGCCAATGCCAACGGGTCACCGGTCAGCTCAGCGCCGGACTGATCTGCCTGGTACTCACGCGATCGGGAAACCGCCAGTCGGATGACGGTCGCGGCGATCGGCCCCAGCAGCGAAACCAGCAGGATTGCAAGAGGATTGGTGCCACCGCTGCGATTTCCACCAAACATGCTAGTGAAGAGCGCCAGGTTGGCTAGCGCGGTGATCACCGAGGCCATCGCGCCGGCCACGCAAGAGATCAAGATGTCGCGGTTGTACACATGGGACAACTCATGGCCGAGGACGGCCCGGAGTTCACGTTCGTTGAGGATCTGCAGAATGCCCGTCGTACAACACACAGCAGCGTTGCGCGGGTTGCGGCCCGTGGCGAACGCGTTCGGCGCGGCCGTATCGCTGACATAGAGCCGCGGCATGGGCTGGCGTGCCGTCGTGGCGAGCTCGCGCACGATTTTGTACATCAGCGGGGCCTGCATCTCGGTGACCGGCTGGGCGTGCATAGCCCGCAGCGCCATCTTGTCGCTGTTGAAGTACACATAAGCGTTCATGCCTAAGGCGAACAGCACTGCCAAGAACATGATGCTGCGCCCGAACATGGCACCAACACCGACGATCAGACCCGAGAAGAGCACCAGCAACAGGAACGTCTTGGCCGTATTGGCGTGCGGATGCCAAGTCATCGTGGCCTCCTCTCATCAAACCCGGAACCCTCATCAAACCCCGAAACAGTATTCGCTCTAAGCCAACGCCTAGACCGCCCGCACGAGTTCCTCGCGCATCAGCCGTGCCGGGTGATGGTGTAATTCACCAGCGTCGCCAGCGCCTGGCGCCCAGGCCCGTCGGGTAGCTGGACGAGCTCCTGCTCGGCCTGCCTGGCGTACTCGGCCACCGTCTCCTTGGCCTTCGCAATGCCCTGCGAGGCGCGCAACAACCGCAACGCCTCAGCCAGGTCGTCGTCGTCATCCACAGGGCCTGCCAGCAGCGCACGCAAGCGATCGCTGTCCGGACCGGTCTCAAGCAACGCGTACAGCACCGGCAGCGTATGCACGCCCTCCCGCAGATCGGTGCCCGGCACCTTGCCCGACTCGTCGGCCTCGCTGTCGATGTCGATGATGTCGTCGGAGATCTGGAAAGCCATGCCCACGATGCCACCGAGCCGGGCCAGCCGTTCGATCTGCTCGTCGTCTGCGCCTGAGAAGGTCGCACCGAATCTGCCCGAGGCCGCGATCAGGCAGGCAGTCTTCTCGTAGACGACCTTGAGATAGTGATCCACCGAGTCGACCTGGTCGGCCGCGCCGCGCGTCTCCCGCATCTGCCCAGTTACCAGCAGTGCGAAGGTGTCGGCGATGATCCTCACCGCCTCCGGGCCCAGTCGCGACACCAGCCGTGACGCCGTCGCGAATAGATAATCACCGGCCAGGATCGCGATGTTGTTGCCCCAGCGTGCGTTGGCGCTGGGGGCTCCGCGACGCATCTGCGCCTCGTCCATCACGTCGTCGTGGTAGAGCGTGGCCAAATGCACCAGCTCGATGACCGAACCGGCGACGGTGACCTGCCAGCCGTCGGGCTCAGGCCCCAGCTGGGCCGCCAGCACGGTGAACAGCGGGCGGAACCGCTTGCCGCCGGCCAGGAAGAGGTGCTGGACGGCCTCGGACATCAGTGTGTCGGCCCGTCCCAGCTCTTCGGACATTAGTGCCTCGATGCGGGCTACGCCGTCACGGACATTCTCGGCGAATGGGGCATCTCCGAAGTCCACTCCCGCCACCACGCTCGCCGGTGTCCTCACACTGCCAACATACTGGGGGACGTGGACGGTAGAGCCAGAGGTGGGCCCACGCCCGAAGAGCAGCGGTCAAGCAGCACTGACGTCCTAGTCGTCGGGGCCGGGCCGGCAGGATCGTCGGCGGCAGCGTGGGCGGCTCGCTCCGGGCGCGACGTGCTGGTTATCGACACAGCGCAGTTCCCCCGCGACAAGTCATGCGGCGACGGGCTGACCCCGCGCGCGGTCGCTGAGCTGAGATGCCTGGGGCTTGGCTCCTGGCTCGACGGCAGGATCGCCCACCGCGGACTACGGATGTCGGGTTTCGACGCAGACGTCGAAGTGGCCTGGCCGGGACCTTCGTTCCCATCGACCAGCAGCGCGGTGCCCCGCACCGAGCTCGACGAACGCATCCGCCTGGCGGCCGAAGGGGACGGTGCGAAAATGAGACTCGGCGCCAAGGCTGTTGATGTACAACACGATTCATCAGGGCGGGTATCGGCGGTGGTGCTCGATTCCGGAGAGGTGATCGGATGCGAGAAACTCATCGTCGCCGACGGTGCCCGCTCGACGCTGGGTCGCGCACTGGGGCGCCAATGGCACCGCGAGACCGTGTACGGGGTGGCCATCCGTGGATACATCGCCACCCCGCGCAGCAGCGAAGCCTGGATCACCTCGCACCTGGA
>JBMYXJ010000202.1:0-5496 GCA_049608285.1 Mycobacterium sp.
CCTGCGGTGAGGATCTGGAAGTTCTCGATGCGCCGGCGCTGCCAGCCGGGTTCGAGGCTGGCGGCCCACTGCGGATCGGTCGGCCGGTTCGCCCGCACATCCACCGACGACGGGGTGCGTTGGAAAACGTGCAAGTGCTTAGCCGCCTGAGCGAGGTGCGGAACACATTGAATCGCTGTGGCGCCGGTGCCGATGATGCCGACTCGCTTGTCTGCCAGTCGGGCTAGTTCAGTGCCGGTGTAGTCGTAGTCCCAACGGCTGGTGTGAAAAGCGTGTCCGCGAAACGATTCGATGCCTGGAATACCTGGAAGCTTGGGTTTCTGAAGGTAACCATTGGCCATTGACACGAAACGGGCCCGCATTTCATCGCCGTGATTAGTGGAGATGACCCAGCGCGATTCCCGCGCTTCCCAACGAATCTCCCGTACCTCGGTCTGCAGGCACGCATTTCGGTACAGGTCGTAATGCTCGGCGATCCGCCGACAGTGTGCCAAAATCTCAGCACCCTTGACATATTTCGCGCTGGGAACATAGTCGAGTTCCTCTAGCAACGGCATGTACACATACGACTCGACGTCGCAGGCGATGCCCGGGTAGCGGTTCCAATACCAAGTCCCGCCCACGTCGGCAGCCTTGTCGATCAACCGCACGCTACTCACCCCGTGCTCGCGCAGATGCGCCGCGGTCAGCAGACCGCCAAAACCGGCACCTATGATCGCGACGTCCACCTCGTCCCGCAACGGTGCTCGCGCGAAGTGCGGATCGGCCCAAGGATCAGCACCGAACCGCGCAAACCGACCGCCTACCTCGACGTATTGCGCGAGCCCGTCGGGCCGCAATCGACGGTCCCGCTCCTCGGCGTACTTCTGCTGTAAAGCCTCGACGTCCGTCGTCAATTTGTCGGAGCCAGCCATAACGTGGGCCCCCTTCTGATGTCGACCACCGCATTCAACGTTCCAGCCTCGGATGTTGGGCAACTATATAATCAATCGATTGATCGTATCAAGGGTGCGCGCTCACTCGCTCAGCTCATCGGCTTTGCCTCGGACTCGAACAGCGTTCCGCGGATCAGCCGCTTCGAAGCTTCCAGCGTCGTGTGATAGGTGGCCGGCGAGGCGCTTGCGGCCAGTTCAGTTAACCCGTAAAGGAGCGCGTAGAGCACCTCCACAGCAGCGTGCGCGTCGGCATCCCTGCTCAGTTCACCGCGCCGAAAACCGTCATCGACGATGCCTTCGATAATGTGGCGTAGCTCCAGAAATTGCACTTCGTCGGTGTCAGCCGGCTTGAGGCTGGCACCTTCAGCCCGGATCGCCCACTCGAACGCCGCGAGATGCGGATACTCATGCATCAACTTCCCCGACTCGTCCAGTACCGCCTCAATGCGGTCGATGGCGCCGCCAGAACGTTGCCCCGCCTGGTGCAGCCGAGGCAGCGCGATGTCGGCTCTGGCCGCAACCGCCGCCTCCATCAGCGCAGATCGGTTGGGAAAGTAGTTATACAGACTGGCACTGGTCATCCCGGCCATACAGGCGATCGATCGGATCGTGGCCTTCGAGTAGCCATTCTCGGCGACGCACCGCATCGCGGCATTGATGATCCGGGCCCGGGTCTGCTCGCCGCTGGCACCCACCGGCCGCCCCAGCTGCGGCGGTGTCATCGCACTGGTCCCCGCATTGGCTCCTCTTATCTATACCTACGAACAATGATCAACGCCGGGGTGGATCCCTAAGCTTATCGACACGGAAGTGCCTGTCCGGCAGGGGATTCTTGGGATTGCGACGTCTCAAGATCTCCGAGGCGGAAGGTACTCCGCAGGTGAAGTGTAAGCGTCTCGCGTCGAACGCAGGGTCGCCAAATCCGGATAATGGGCTTCCTCATCCGCTTGCGTTGTCCTTTGGCTACATTGGGAGGTGAACAAGAGTTCTAAGGTCAGGGGCATCCGGCGTGGTTGTACCGGTCGACATCGCAACCTCTTCAGAGGTTCGCGAATCGGTCGTTGTCATCGATGGCAAGGGCCAGATTCTTAGTTTTGATGCCGGTGCGGAACACAGTTTCGGTTACTCCGCCGCCGAGGTGATCGGCAGGAACGTTCGATTGCTCATGCCGGAGCCTTACCAGTCTGCACATGACCAGTACCTGTCCGACTACCGCCGCACAGGCGAGGCCCACATCATCGGTATCGGCCGCAAGGTCCGGGCGACCCGCAAGGACGGGTCGGACTTTCCCGTACAGCTGTCAGTTATCGAGACCGAATTTCGGGGATCGCCGGCGTTCGCCGGAATCCTGCGAGACATCACTGCCCAGGATGCGGCAGACGTCGAAAGCGGTGCCCGCGAGTTAGCGTCCGATGCACCGTCCAAGGCCACGTTGGAGTTGGGCCACCAGAACCCCGACGCCGAGATGCGCTACCGCCTTCTGGCGGACAACTCCGTGGACGTCGTCGCTCACATTCGCGGCCTCAACGTGGCGTGGGTCTCGCCGTCAGTGGAAGCCGCGTTCGGGTGGCCACCTGAGCAGTGGATCGGCACAGACTTCACCCGCCGGATCCATCCCGATGACCTCACCACCGTGGCGGCGGCGCTGCAGGAGGCCGCTCAACGCGGATGGGCTATTGCACGGGCCCGGCTCGGCACCGCCGACGGTGGCTATCGCTGGGTCGAGTGCAACGGAAAACTCTACGTCGACGCCGAGGGCAACACCGATGGGATGATTGGTGCATTGCGTGTCGTCGACGAGCAGGTCAGGGCCGAACAGCAACTCATGGCCGACCGAGAGCGGTTTGAAGCGATTCTAGGAAACGCGCCGTCGGCAATCTCGGTACGTGATCTGCAGCACCGGTACACCACGGCCAACAAATCCTTTTGCCAGCTGTTCGGGAAACACTCAGCTGCGGAGGTGATCGGCAGAACCGAGGATGAGATCCTGCCACCTGAGGTTCTGGAGCGCTCACGACGTGCGGCGGTTCGAACGTTGACCGGGGAGAGTTTCTTTGAGGAAGAGTCCATCGATCCTGGGCCAGAACCCATCTGGTTCATCACCCAGCATTTTCCGCTGCGGAATTCCGGTGGGGAGATTACCGAGCTAGTAACGATACGAACCGACATCACCCACCGCAAGAAAATCGAGCAAGAAGCTGCTGAACGCGCCGTATGGGACGAGCGCATCTCATCAGCTATCGCTGATGGACGGCTGTTGGTCTATTCGCAACCAATCCTGGACATCGCGACCAGAAGAATCGTCGAAGAGGAGTTGCTGGTACGGCTGCGCACCGTTGAGACAGCAGAGATCTTGCCCCCCAGTGAATTTGTTCCACAATGCGAGCAATACGGGCTGATCCCGGTGATCGATCGCTACATGGTCGCGCGGGCAATCGAGTTGGCCTGTACTGACAGACACGTATGCGTAAACATCGCCGGCCAGACGATCGGGGATCCACAGGCAATGAGTGAGATATTCGACTCGCTGACCACCGCGGGCCCAGACGTCACCAACAAGATCGTCTTTGAGATCACCGAAACAACCGCACTGGCTGCGCCTGCGATCGCCAAGACATTTTCCCAAGGGATGCGTGATCTGGGTTGCAGGGTCGCTCTGGACGACTTCGGGACCGGTTACGGCACATTCACCGATCTACGACAGCTTGATCTCGACACACTGAAAATCGATCTGAGCTTTGTCCAGAAAATGCTTGAGGATCGCGACGACAAACGCGTCGTGAACACGATCCACGTCGTCGCGCGGACATACGGCTTGACCACTGTCGCCGAGGGGGTCGAGACGCAGGAGGTGCTCGAAGCACTTGCCGAGTTAGGAGTAGATCGCGCGCAGGGGAACCTCGTTGGCGAGCCCAAGCCGATCGTTTGGTAATGCCGAGAACTATCTCTCAAAGCGCCGATTCTCAGCTGCACGCTGAAGAAATCACCCGCCACATCCAACGCGCAGGCCCCATCGACCTAGTAGCTGATCTCAGAAAGCCGATGGGCTTCGACTGCGAGACCGTTCGACTGGCTTATTGCAACATCGCATACGGCGCCGCCCGCTTCCGAGCAAGCGGCACTGGGTGTTTGGCGACCATGGCGCCGTGTACATAGCGAACATGTTGACTCTGCGGGCTGAGCATCCGTCAGGGCATAGTGTGAAACGCGCAGCGCCTCAGACGAATCGTCTGCCCGATTTGCGATACTCCACCGGACGCAGCCGCCACGCGGCCGGCGATGTTGACCAGGAAAGAGTTTCCCGATGGGTCTGATGACCGCCCTCCGCCTCAACATGACGAACGTCGATGACCCCACCGCAGACCACTCGGAGCGCTATCGGGCAGCGCTCGACATGGCTGAGTACGCCGACGAACACGCTTTCACCGGCGTCAGCTGCGAGGAGCACCATCTGGCGAGAACGGGCTGGCTACCCTCACCGTTGGTGATGGCCGCCGCGTTGGCCGCCCGGACCCGCACCATCCGTATCAGCATCAACGCGCTGCTGGTCCCCCTATACGATCCGCTCCGGTTGGCTGAGGATGTCGCCGTATTGGACAACCTCTCGGAGGGCCGCTTCTCCTTTGTCGCGGGCATGGGATATCGCCCCGCGGAATATCATGCGGTGAGCAGGGACTGGTCACGTCGCGGAGCGCTGATGGACGAGTGCCTGACGGTGATGTTGAAAGCCTGGGGTGACGAACCCTTCTCGCACAAAGGTGAATTGGTCAACGTCACTCCGAAGCCACGAACACGACCGCATCCGTTCTTCTTCATCGGCGGCATGACCGCGGCCGCGGCCAAGAGGGCGGCGCGCTTCGGGCTGCCGTTCTCGCCGCCCGCGGTCATGCCGGATGTTGAGTCCGTGTACAACGACGAGATCAAAAGGCTTGGTGCGAAAGGGTTCATCTTTCGGCCCGCCAATAGCAGCAGGATCACCCTGCTGCACCATGATCCCGATGCCGCGTGGAAGACCTACGGACCGTTCATTATGAACGAGTCCGCGGAGTACAGCGGTTGGAAACGGCCCGGTGTACCCCGGCCCAACGAAACAACCGCCAATTCCCTTGAGCATCTGCGGAGGTTGAATAGCGTCGAGATCCTGACCCCGCAGCAGCTCGTCGACCAAATCTTGGCCGGGCGGCGTGAAGTTGTCACCAATCCCTTGGTAGGTGGACTGCCCCTCGAGGAGGGTTGGGCCAGCCTGCACCTGCTTGCAGACGAGGTGCTGCCACGGGTCTAGGCGCGCAACAGCAGTCATTCACACTGCGCACTTCATCGAAAGAGACAAAGCCCAGCTTCTACGGTGACCGCAACGTGGACGCGTAATCTTCCACATACTTGGATAGTTCACGCGACGGACGCTGGTAGTTGCCGGTGACGATGGGCTGGTCGGGCAGATCGACCCTTGGTATCTCCACGTGGCGGTAGTCGATCGTCGACAGTAGATGTGCCATCATGTTCAGCCGCGCGTGCTTCTTGATATCTGATTCGACGACATACCATGGGCTCACCGGGGTAT
>JBMYXJ010000203.1:0-5492 GCA_049608285.1 Mycobacterium sp.
AAGACCAAGGGCGGGCTGATTGCGCGTGTCGCTGCGGCCGCCTCGCTGGGAGTCGCGCTCATCCACCTTGCGGTCCTCACTTCACATTGGCAGGAATGGCGACCGTCAGGAGTGTTCTTCGCCCTACTCGCGGTTTTCCAATTCGGCTGGGCACTCGCCACGGCGGTGCGTACCCCAGCAGCGGTCCTCGCTAGTGGGATTGTGGTGAATCTGACTGCGATCGCGCTGTGGGCGCTGTCTCGAACCTCCGGTATACCCTTCGGTCCGCACGCCGGTGAAGCCGAGGCGATGCAGGCGTCCGGTGTCGCGGCGGTGCTGCTCGAGGGCACTGTCGTCATCGGTGCTACGTGCGTGTGGATTTTGGGCCCCAGGACTGTTGCGCTATCAGGTATGACCTACGGAATCGTGCTCGCCACGGCCAGCGCAGCCATAGCCGCGGCGGTGGTCATCGGAGTGCCTTCCGGCCTCGATCACAGCACCCATGCCCCGAATGACACCGCCGAGCACGACGATCACCACCGCCCGCCGGGTGTTACGCCACCAGATCGTGAGATCACCAGGCCGCCAGCCACGCCGCCACCCGGGGCACCAGAACCCAACCATCACGATCATGGACACGGGTAACGCTCGGCGTGGGCGATGGGAATAGCTGTGTGCCGGTTACGGGTATGACCAGTGGCTCGCCAATCATGCCTCCGAAATCGCAGTACAGAAACGGGATTCAAGCCTTGCGGGTGGGATTGGGCGACCAGTCCGGCTCGTTCGGGAAGTGCCGCTTGGCGGTCGGGTCCGAGAGCAGCGAGCAAGCTACCGCAAAGGAAACCTCAAGGCCGACCGCGCGAAGAAGCTCTAGCGCTGAAAGGCGGGACCTGGCATTTCCCCAAGGGCCCAAGAGTCGATTAGCCCTGAGTTCGTGGCGCTGCTGTGTCGCTAAAGACGAACCTGTTGAGTCGGGCACTTACAGACTGAGCCGGGTGCAGCCGACGCCCGACGAGTTGGCTGAAGCCGTGTCTAACTAGCGGCACACAGCGGCGACAGCTGACCCGGCGCTCATGATTCGCAGGCGATTCCGTCGCCATCGCCGTCGAGCTCGCTGCGGTATCCGGGCTGTCCGGCGTAGAGCGGAGCCGCACCGGCTGCCCTGGCGGCCTCGCAATTTGGGTAGTGGGTGGTGCCAGCCGCGGATTGACTGCCGGCGGAATCCTGGGCGCTGAGGGGCGTTGAGTCGGTGTTTCCGTTGCAGGGTGCCCCCCAAAGCCCCCGGCCAGCGGCTTGGGCTTCCTGCTCAGCGGCAGCAATCTCGCTGTATTTCTCGACGGGCGAGTTGTTGTAGATGTAGGACTTCACCATCCCCGCCCTCGCCGCCTCGACCGAATAGTTCCACCCGTCGGGCTTCAGGAGGTAGGCCAAGGTACGCCCATACCGGTCATGCAGGTCTTGGGTCTGGTCGTACACGATCGCGACGCGTTGATCGAGCAGCTGCTCGCGAGCGAATGCAGAAGCCTCTGGGCCGCCGCATCCCACCGTGTATCCGGGCTTTTTTACTTCGGGCCCGTCGATTCCAAGGGTGCGTATTCGCAGCCTTCCCCGGATATCGTCGCGCACATCGATGGTATCGCTGTCTACCACTTTGACGACAACTGCCGTGGCATCAATTTCGTCCGCCGATGCTGATACCGGCAAGACCAGGCTCGCCGCCGTCACAGCGGCAGCTGTCAGAGCAAGAACGAGGCGGCTCATCTTGGCTGGACCTCTGTGCGCCATCTGCTCGACATTAGCTGTGGAGTTCTACCGCTAACCATCTCTGCGGTCAAGACAACGACATCAAGAATCGTATTTTTCGTCAACACGCCCACTTGACAGGGAAGATGCCGAGCACGCGGATGGAAACCCACTACAACGTTTTACTGCATGCAGCGCTTTGTTTCCCCTGCTGCAGCGCTGGGGAGCGGCTACTGTTCCGTTACCGGCGCCGCGCCGGATCATCGGCCTTTGAGGAATTTGGCTGAAGATGCTGGGACGGGACCCTGCCCATCGGCTCGCCGCCCCGCGTGGAAAGTTGAGGCAAGAAGTGTTGGGTGGATTCCAGGACCGCCGGTCTAGGTTCTGGCGTGTCGCAATTGTGTTCGCCGCCACGAGCACGCTGGCTTTGTCTGGCTGTTCGAACAGCTCTGAGCCGAGCGGAACGTCATCACCGACGCAGGCTGAGACAGTCGATGCGATCGCCAGCACACTGCCCGAGACCATCAAATCGTCAGGCAAGCTCGTCATCGGGGTGAACATTCCATACCGCCCCAACGAGTTCAAGGACCCCGACGGCAAGATTGTTGGGTTTGACATCGACCTGATGAATGCCATTGCCGGCACGCTGGGGCTTACACCGGAATACCGTGAGGTCGACTTCGTCAAGATCATTCCGTCAATCCAGGTCGGGACATTCGACGTCGGTGCATCGTCATTCACCGACACCAAGGCGCGCGAGGAGCAGGTCGACTTCGTGACCTACTACTCTGCGGGCACTCTGTGGGCTCAGCTGGCTGGCGGCGAGATCGATCCTGAAAACGCGTGCGGGAAGAAAGTCGCGGTACAGGTAACCACTATTCAGGAAACTCAAGAGCTGCCCGCACGCAGCCAACAGTGCATCGACGCAGGCCAGCCGGCGATCAAGATCATGCCGTTCGATAGCCAGGATGCCGCTACCAACGCCGTCGTAGTTGGGCAGGCCGACGCCATCTCGGCAGATTCGCCTGTCACGCTCTACGCGATCAAGCAGACCAACGGAAAACTCGAACCGGCCGGCGAGATGTTCGACTCGGCGCCCTATGGCTGGCCGGTGCAGAAGGGGTCGTCGCTGGCGCAGTCGCTGCTGCTGGCTCTTGAGCATCTCATCGAGACTGGTAAGTACAAAGAGATTGCCTCCAACTGGGGCCTTGAGGTCGGGATGATCGACAAGCCGGTCATCAACGGCGCGTTGTGAGTATTGGCCAACCCGCAACACGAACGGACGAAAGCGTTTCTCTGCAAGGTGATGGAGCACCCGACCCGGCGGCGCCGCTATGGCGAGCCGCTCAAGTGTTTCGTCTCCTGAGCTGTCTTTACGCGCTGTGGTTCCAGGTGACCATCAACCCGCACCTGGATCATCCGGCTGCCGGCTGGCTGCTCTTTGCGGTCCTGATCGCGTACAGCGCTGCGTGTGCCGCAGGCTATTTGCAGGGCTTCGGGCGCAGACCGGCTTGGGTGGTCGGTGAGATTGCGGTCGTGGCGGCACTGATGCTGTCGACCGAGCTCATCGCCTCCGAGCAGTGGGTTCTCGACAACCAGTCCTGGCCGACCACCCTGTGGGCGACCAATGCCACCATCTCCGCAGCGATCCTGTTCGGGCCGATCGGTGGGATGCTGACCGGTGCGCTGGTGATGGCGGCCAGCGCCACTCTGAAGGGGTATGTCCACCTCGACCTGGGCCGAAACGCCACGATCGTCGTCGAGTTGGCCGTTGGCCTGGCCGTGGGGTTGGCTGCGCAGACGGCGCGACGTGCGCACGCCGAACTCAAGCAGGCCGCCCGGTTGTCCGCGTCCCTCGAGGAGCGGGAGCGGTTGTCGCGGCAGGTCCATGACGGCGCGATCCAGGTTCTGGCGCTGATGTCTCGCCGAGGACGTGAAATCGGTGGCGAGGCAGTCCAATTGGCAGAATTGGCGGGTGCCCAGGAGCGAGCGCTGCGGCGCCTGGTCAGCTCTGCAGATGTCGAACCGCTCGATGCCGCCACCGTAGACCTCGGAGCACAACTTCGGCGGCGGGCATCTGACCAGGTATCGGTGAGTGTGCCTGCTGAGCAGGTTCTGGTCGATTCGGCGGTAGCCGAGGAGTTCTTCGCCGCAGTGTGCAATGCACTCGAGAACGCCGAAGGGCACGCTGGGCCCCACGCCCATGTGTATGTCCTGCTTGAGGATCTTGGCGACCGCATCACAGTGAGCGTGCGTGACGACGGTGTCGGGATCCCCGACGGACGGCTTGAAGAAGCGGTCGCTCAGGGGCGTGCGGGTATAGCGAAATCGATTGTCGGAAGAATGAACTGGTTGGGGGGACAGGCGAAATTGACCACCGCTCCGGGATCCGGAACGGATTGGGAGCTCACGGTCCCGAGAGGCAAGAGGCTCCAATGAGTACGCAGGGGACCACCGTCATGGTGGTCGATGATCACCCGATCTGGCGCGATGCAGTGGCTCGGGACCTGGTTGATGACGGCTTTGACGTGGTGGCTACCGCTGACGGTGTGGCCTCAGCTAAGCGCAGGGCGGCGGTCGTGCAGCCCGCCGTGGTGGTGATGGATATGCGGCTGGCCGACGGCGATGGCGCGCAAGCAACCGCTGAAGTGCTCGCAGTGTCCCCAGCCTCGCGAATCCTGGTGCTCTCGGCATCCGACGAACGCGACGACGTGCTCGAGGCTGTGAAGGCCGGGGCTCTCGGCTATGTGGTGAAGAGTGCCTCCAAGCAGGAGCTTGCCGAGGCCGTCCGGGCCACCGCGTCGGGACGAGCGGTATTCACCCCCGGGTTGGCAGGCTTGGTGCTTGGCGAGTACCGCCGTATCGCCCGGAAATCGTCCGGACCGTCCGGGCCCAGTCTGACGGAGCGCGAAACCGAGGTGTTGCGCTTCGTTGCGAAGGGGCTGACCGCCAAGCAGATCGCCTCCCGCCTCTCACTGAGCCACCGCACGGTCGAAAACCACGTACAGGCGACGTTTCGCAAGCTGCAGATCGGCAATCGAGTGGAACTGGCGCGTTACGCGATCGAACACGGCCTCGACGAGTAATTACGGCCCCAACGAGTAAACATGGCCTCGACGAGTAGTTGTACTCATCCGCTGCCACCTAGTTCGCTGCGACGATGGCGGCATGACCGAACCACATACCGCTGTCATCTCCCGACTTTCCGCGGATTTCACCGCGATATCCCATCAGCTGACGCGGGTGTCTGCCGACTTGACCGCATTGGACCGGATTCTCGCTGAGCGTCGGTCGGCGGTGATTCAGCGGCCGGTCGCGCATCCTCGGCCCCAATACCCGGTACCTCAGTACCCGGTACCTCAGCAGCCGGCGCCGCCGCCGGCCAGGCCGTATTGGCCGCAGCACCCACCGCCACCGGCATTCCGGCCAATGCCGGTTCCACCCGCGCCCGCAAGGTTGCCGAAAAAGGGTTCGGACGGCTGGATCGGGAAACTGCTCGCCGTCGCCGGCGTCGCGGTCACCCTGATCGGCGTGGTGCTCCTCCTGGTGCTGGCTGCGCAGGCCGGCGTCCTGCGCCCAGAGTTCCGAGTGGCTGCTGGAGCCGTGCTAGCGGGGAGCTTGGTGGGTACTGCATGGTGGCTCTACGGCCGCCCTGGAGGGCGGGTCGGGGCGATCGCGCTGGCTGCGACTGGAATCGCCGCGGCCTACATCGACGTTATCGCCGCCACCACGATCTACGGTTGGGTCTCGGCACCGGTCGGACTCATCCT
>JBMYXJ010000204.1:0-5485 GCA_049608285.1 Mycobacterium sp.
GCGACACCCCTGGCATCAACCCCAACTACGGCCGCCTCCTCCGGGGTACCGTCCACGACCCGACGGCACGCCGCATGGGCGGAGTGACCGGAAGTGCCGGAGTGTTCTCGACGACCGCAGACCTCGGCAAGTACGCGCAGGCCCTGCTCGACCAGCTTGCCGGACGCCCAAGCCGGTTCCCGCTGCAACAGTCCACCCTGGAGTTGATGACGACGCCGCAGCAGCCCGGACACAGCACCGGACAACTCGAAGCGGCGAACAATGCCACTCGGGAGGCCATCGAAACGACTCCCAACACACAGGATTCGCTGCTGGCGCCGCACTATCCGGCGATCGCGGGGCAAGACCTCCGCGGGCTTGGCTGGGATATCGACACGTACCAATCCGTCCCGCGCGGCTTGATCTTTCCGGTGGGCAGCTTCGGCCACAGCGGGTTCACCGGGGTGACACTGTGGATTGACCCGGGGTCGGACAGCTACGTGGTTGTGCTTGCGAATGTGATCCATCAGCGCGGCGGTCCACCCATTGTGAAGCTCAGTGGCGATGTCGCCACCATCGCAGCCCGGGCTCTACGCCTCTACGGAAGTTGATGGCAGTTGGGGGCCGGACCCAATAATCAGCAAAAATCGGTACAACTATCAACATTGTCCACCGCCGCCGCCTTGGTTGTGCGACGGTCGACTAGATGAGTGCACCGCCTCAGAACACCGATCGTATGGGCGGGGTCTACTGTGGCCAGAGCCGGCGCCGCGACTGTGGGCGATGGTTCTGGCGCGCAGCGTTCCGAGGCCCGCAAGAGGTGCTGACGCTCCAGGACTCCGAAACTGAACACGGGGGTTGATCTCAGATGAAGCGGCTTTCAGGTGTAGACGCGGCGTTTTGGCATGGTGAGACGGCAGGTTGGCACATGCACGTAGGTGCGCTGACAATCTGCGACCCCGCTGACGCTCCGGATTTCAGCTTCGCGCGGCTGCGCGAGCTGCTCATCGAGCGGCTGCGGGATATGCCGCAGTTGCGCTGGCGGGTCACCGATATCCCCCTGGGGCTGGACAAGCCATGGTTTGTTGAAGACGAAGATCTTGACCCGGATTTTCATATCCGTCGTATCGGCGTACCTGCCCCTGGAGGGCGCAAGGAACTCGAGGAGCTCGCGGGCCGGCTGATGTCCTACAAACTGGACCGCTCCCGGCCGCTTTGGGAGCTGTGGGTCATCGAAGGCGTGGAGGGTGGCCGGGTGGCCACATTGACCAAGATGCATCACGCCATCGTCGATGGAGTCTCGGGGGCCGGGCTGGGGGAGATACTTCTCGACGTCACACCCGAGCCACGGCAGGCCTCAGACGACACGGTGGGGTCGCTGGTCGGTACAGGGTTTCCCAGCCCCGAACGTGTGGCGCTGGGGATGATGGTCAACATCGGCGTCAAGACTCCGTACCGAATTGCTCGGCTGGTCGAGCAGACGGTGCGCCAGCAGCTTGCCACCCTAGGGATGGCCGGCAAGCCGCCCGGGTATTTCGAGGCGCCGCCGACCCGGTTCAACGCCAGCCTGTCTCCGCACCGACGGATCAGCTACGGCCAGCTTGAGCTGGGCCGCGTCAAAGCGGTCAAGGATGCCTTCGGGGTGAAGTTGAACGATGTGGTGCTGGCCGTGGTGGCCGGGGCTGTCCGCGACTACCTGTCCAAGCGGGGAGAACTGCCGGCCAAGCCCCTCATCGCGCAGATCCCCATGTCCACGCGCAGAGAGGAATCCAGTGGCGACGTTGGTAACCAGATCAGCTCGATGACTGCCTCGCTCGCCACCGACATCGAGGACCCGACCGAGCGGATCAATGCCATCCACGAGAGCACGCAGGGCGCAAAGGAGATGGCCAAGGCCCTCTCGGCGCACCAGATCATGGGGCTGACCGACACCACGCCACCTGGGCTGGTGCAGCTGGCCGCCCGCACGTACACCGCGAGCGGCTTATCTAAAAGCCTGGCCCCGATCAACCTCGTTGTGTCCAACGTGCCTGGTCCGCCGATACCGCTATACATGGCCGGCGCAAAGCTTGAGCGACTGGTTCCGCTCGGGCCGCCGGTGATGGATGTGGCGCTCAACATCACCTGCGTGTCGTATGTGGACACCATCGACTTCGGCTTTGTGACCACTCCCGAGATAGCCGGCGACATTGACGAGATGGCCGATGCGCTCCAGCCTGCCCTCGCCGAACTGGAGCGTGCCGCGGGCATCGCTTGATTGGTGTCGTGCGCGCTGCCAGGTTCGTCGGCCGGTTTGGGTCGCGGCGATCGTAGCTACGCGGCGCTTGCTGCTTACCGGTCAGGGGTGGGTGCGGCACGCAGGACGATTACGAGCAGGCCTGAGAGCATCATCATCGCGCCGACGGCCCACATTCCCAATTTGTCCGACCCTGTGGCGTCATGCAGGGCGCCGGTGGCATAAGGGCCGACGAACCCCGCCAGGTTGCCGATTGAGTTGATCAGCGCGATCGCTGCCGCTGCGGCGGTGCCGGTAAGAAAATGTGACGGTAGTGCCCAGAGGCAGGGGATGGCAGAAAAGATCGCCATAGCTGTGATGACAACGGGGATCATTACTAGCACTGGGCTGTTGAGGTAGAGGGCGGCGGGGATTGCCAGTCCACCAACGAAAGCCGGGATCGCGACGTGCCAGACGTGTTCACCGGTGCGGTCGGCGTGGCGCGACCAGAAGTACATTGCTACCGCGGCGAATGTGTAGGGGATCGCGGTAATCAGCCCGACCTCGACGATGGAATATCCCACTCCGAAGGTGGTTTGAAATCCCGAAATGATCGACGGCAAGAAGAACGCCAATGTGTAAACGCCGTACGCGATCCCGAAGATGATCAACGCGAGCGTCCACACCCGAGCGCTGGTCAACGCGCGACGCAGCGGGAAGTCGAACGCGCTACCGACTGCACGGTGCTCTTGGGCCAGTACATTTACCAACCATTGCCGCTCATCGGGCTGTAGCCAGTGCGCATCACCGGGGGTGTCGGTCAGGTAGAACCAGCAGATGACACCCAGCACAACCGCCGGGGCGCCCAGGCAGATCATCATGAACTGCCAGCCGGCCAAGCCAGATACATCCTCGCCAATGTGGATCAGCCAGGCCGCGATCGGGGTGCCGATCGCCGAGGATATGGGGTTGGCCATCAAAAACAGCGCAATGATGCGGGCTTGATAGTCACGGGGAAACCATTGGGTCAGATAGAAGATCACCCCCGGGACAAGTCCGGCCTCCGCGACACCAAGAAGGAAACGCAAGCCCAATAAGGTCGCAGCGTTGGGTGCGAACCCGATAGCCACGGCCACGATCCCCCACGACACCGCGATGCGGGCCAACCAACGGCGAGCGCCGAAACGGTCCAAGGCCAGGTTGGACGGAATCTCCACCAGCACATAACCGATGAAGAAGATGCCTGATACCAGGCCAAACATAGTTGCTGAGAGTTGTAGATGCTCACTGATGTCGGCCTTGGCGATACCCAAAGTGGTGCGGTCCAGATAGTTGACGAAGAACAACGCCATCAAAAACGGAACCAGCCGGATGGCAACTTTGCGCACTGTGCACGACGCCAGCGATCGTTCCCCAATGTCAGCGCCTGACATCACACCTCCTGTGCTCGCCGCTGCGGAGCGGTAGCTTCCCAACCAACAGGCAACTCATTTCTCACAGAACCCCGTCGACGAGACATTCCGGCACGATAGACCGATTTGATTCAACCACGTGTCTCGCGCACGGGCATAGTCCCGACTCCAAGGTCCCACCGGTTTACTTGCCGAAGGCGTACCTGGTTGGCACACAATTGATTTCGAGCGGGGAATTCCAGGAAGTCCAGTGTGCCCCGTGGGCGGGGTAGAACCGAAACTTTTCGCGGAAAGTAGGAAATCTCTTCGCGCCCAACGCTTCAGCAGCAATCGCGTGCACCTGGGCTTCGGGGAGATCGAGAGACCACCGGAAGGCTTGGTCGCGGTTGCACGGCCGGTGACATCGGAAGCGACAGCCAGACCGCACAGGGAATGGGTGGAATTGCCGGAGTAGCTGGAATCGGCGGAATAGCTGGAATCGGCGGAAGTGGCGGAATCGGCGGAACTGGCGGCGGAGCTGGCGGCGGAGCTGGAACGAGACGCCCGTTCACTCCGGGACCACAGACGGGAACCGGAGGAACAGGGGGAACCGGAGGGACCGGAGGAACCGGAGGAACCGGAGGAACAGGGGGGCGGCGGTGGATACTGGGCTGAGGCGACGGGTGCTGCTGCGAGGGCCAGGACTGCGATGGCACCGATGATCGGACGCCTATCGGAGCCTTCTCTTCATCGTCTTTGATGTGGAAGCTGGACTTGGTGGTACCTACAGAGCAGGGTGTTTTGTTCCGGAAGTAGCGAGCCCTTACCGGTGGTCGTAGCCATTAGCCTTCCTGTGGTTGGCAAATCGCCCGGTTTGTTCGACCGCTTCGGCCTAAGTTGATGTCATGAATCGCATCACTGAAGCTATGGGCTCGGTTTCTCGGACGCTGTCTCGACCGACAGGTGCCGGCCGCTACCGACCGCTGTATTTCCTGAACATCCTCGACAAGCTCCGGGGTGTGTCCTTGGAAAACGCAGTACGGGACCGCGTAGTGATGATCACCGGAGCCTCGTCCGGGATCGGTGCGGTGACTGCACAGCAGATCGGAGCCGCTGGAGGGACGGTCGCGCTGGTGGCGCGTGGGGTTGAGAAGCTCGAGGCGACGGCCGAGGAGGTTCGAGCTGCGGGCGGCACTGCGCACATCTATCCCTGCGACCTCTCAGACCTCGACGCGATTGAGGCGATGACCGATAAAGCGCTAGCGGATTTGGGGCGCGTCGACATATTGGTCAACAATGCCGGACGATCGATCCGCCGCTCGCTGGCCTTGTCCTACGACCGGATGCATGATTACCAACGCACAATGCAGCTGAATTACTTCGCGCCGGTGCAGCTGATGCTCAAGGTGCTGCCGGGCATGCGTGAACGCAAGTTCGGTCAGGTGGTCAATGTGTCTTCTGTGGGGGTGCAGACGCGTGTGCCGCGCTTCGGTGCCTACATTGCGAGCAAAGCTGCGCTGGACATCCTGTGCGATGCATGGCAGGCCGAAACGCACACGGAAAACGTCCATTTCACTACAGTGCATATGGGCTTGGTGCGCACTCCGATGATTGAGGCCACGACCATCTACGATCAGTTCCCAGTGCTGACGCCGGAGCAGGCCGCTGGCACGCTGTGCGAGGCCATCATCCACCGGCCGCGGCGCTCCACCTCACCGGTTGGCCAGATTGCGTCATTTGCCGATGCGGTCACCCCACAAATCATGGATCGCGTACGAAGCCGCGGGTTCGACCTGTTCGATGACTCCGCTGCCGCCAAAGGCAAGGAAGCTGCCGGCGAGGAGCAGATCTCAACCCAGGGCAAGGTCTTCGCCGAGGTCACTCGCGGTGTGCACTGGTA
>JBMYXJ010000205.1:0-4350 GCA_049608285.1 Mycobacterium sp.
GTGCGCCGACCAGGGCTTCTCCGCCGCGCCTAGCACGTACTCCGCGAGGGCCGGCACGAACGCGCCCGCGCTGGTGTTCGACACCCCCGTGCCGCGCTGGCTCCCGCTGGCGTCTACGAAGTCCGCCACGAGGTTGTGCGAACCGCTGGAACCCTCGATCGACAACCACGGCCCGTCTATGGGAACGCCTGTGGCGGGGTCCCAGTCTACCCAGCCAACCTTCGTCGCGTCCGCGCTGCCGGCGGAGGCCCAGCCGTTGTAGAAGCCAACGACGCTGTCGCCGGATACCCAGTCGCTTTGGTCGGTAGGCCCATCCGGGAGCACGAAGGCCGGGCCGATGCCGAGGTATTGCTTTGATGCGGTGCCCTGACGCCAAACGGCTTGAGGATCATCCGCGATCGGCCCGTCGAGGTACTCGAAGTCGCCGGACGCATCGACTGATCCCCGACTCCAGATACCCCCGGCGCACGGCATCACAGGCTTGTTTCCTGTAGTGCCGTCCTGCCAGCCGAACCGACCGTCATAGCCCATGTAGTCCGACTCGCGGACGACCTCGAACTCCAGCGACTTAACCGAGTGCTCGTTCGCCGATCGTGTCGGCTGACCGCCCGCGCCCGGCAACGGTATGATCGGACCGGGATCGTTGAAGCGATCGGGTTGCCAGATCCCACGATTGGCGTCGAACGCTCCCTGCCCGTGACCGTCCGGCCACTCCCAGCCATCCCCGAGACGTTCGTCGTGCGATTGATCGCGGCTACCTGGTTGGCTGCGATTACCCGGCCCGCCGGACTGACCTCCCTGATTCCCGCCGGGTCCACCCGTGCCGCTTCCGCCGCCTCCGCCGACGCGCGGTCCACTTCGACCGGAGGTGACGATTCCCTCGGGAGGTCCGCCGCCGTCGTCCTCAATGGTTGGCGGCGGGTCGTCGTTGATGGTCGGGGGCGCGTCTGGCGGCGTGTTCGGCTCGAACGGCGTAGTGGTCATCCAGCGCCATAGTTCATCCTGGCAGAAGTACCGCAGGTGAACATCTGTCTCTACGTCGTGCTCGGCGACGGAGTCCGGGTACTTCGGCTCCATCTCGAACTTGAGCGGGCCGTCCCTGTCGAGGCGCTTGTCGCAGAAGATCGAACGCGTACTTAGGCCGCCGACCGTAACCGGCTCGCCGTCGGTATTGATGTAGCCCTTGTCCAGGAATCGGGGGTGCAGCGGCCCGCCGCCCGAGACCCACATTGCGGCGTTGACGTTCTCTGTTAGGGACTCCGGCTCGTCGCCAGCGGCTACCGATCCGCGCTCGCAGGTTCGCTTCCCGTATCGGTTGTCAACGATGGTTGGACCCGACATCATCAGATTGCCGCTGCCATCATCGGGATGGACGCCGCCGTATAGAGCAAGCTGATACAGGTACGGCTTCTCGTCCTGCTGTTCCTTTGACTGGAGGGACACCACCCGAATAGCGGAGTGCAAGCCAGCAGCCCGGCTATGGTCGATCCGGCCAATGGGGTCGGAGTCTTCGGGGATGATCTCGTAGACCGGCTCGGAGTAGAACGGCCCGTTTGGCCCTTCGTGCTGCGCCACGAGCTTTCGCATCGGCATGAACAGCGACCGCATAGTCGATTCGTCTGTTCCAGGCAGAACGACTCCCACCTCGCCACCCCTCGGCAACCGCCGATCCATCGTGACGAACTGCGCCTCGCCATCTCCCTCAATCGCGCCTGGTGGCAATGCCGTCACATCCACCCATGGCTGCATTCGGGGGTCTGCGGCTTGGCCGTCATGGAGAATCCGCAAGCCCTCAGTAGCGTAGACCGCTGGGAGTAGTTGCCCCCAGATGCCGATGCCCCGTCGCGCTACCTCGTCGGCTGCGGATGATGTGGCGGTGGAGTGATGTAGCGCGTCCTTGCCGCCAGTGGGTGCGTACAACCAGCCGTTGATGTCGCCGTTCCATCCATCCTTGGTGCGAATACCCTTCTCGTAGCTGCGCTCGTCCATGGCCGCGCCAACCAGCCCGATCGGCTTGTCAACCTCTAGGTCGGTCCCGTGATCGCGAAGAACGAAGTCCCCGATCGACTCGCGCGTCCCCAAGCTGCCGCGTTCCATCTACGGTTGCTCCGGTAGTCGGAGCCGCCGGTTCAGCAGTTCCTTATCCTTGAGAAGCACGTCCTCATCCCGCTTCGGTAGCGGCTCGGTCATGTTCAACTCGGTCGTGATCTTCCCGGTGGCCGACATTGCCCACGCTGTGTATCGAGCCGTTGCCTTGGGGTAGATCGGGTGGAGTCCAGCCCATGACGCCGTGCCCGCAAGTCGATCCTGGAACGAGCCTAGGACGCTGCGGGCGATCGACTGGGCGCGGGCCTTCACCAGCCCTTCGTTGACCAGATTGCCGTCCACGTCGTATCGAGCTGTCTCGCTCTGGTCGCGCATGTAGTACGGCGGGTGCGCCCCCGCAGGGGCACCAACCGCAGACGTTGGAACGTCGATCACCAACATCTGCCCGAGGCTGTTCGGCGACGCCTCGCTCGTGGTCAGGTGAACCGCCATCGTGTAATCGGATGCCGGCGACGCATTGGTTAGGTTGGTGTTGACGACGTTTCGGCCAATCGAGAACTCCCGGCCGTCGTCGTCCTCGACAACCCACGGATAGATCTCTTGCACGCCGATTTCGGAGACCGGGTCGTACCGAATGATACCGAGGGCCGGATCAACGACGGTGACGATGAACGGAGCGGGCGGGATCTCTGCGGACGACGGGGACGCGCCGTTTTCCTCGTCCTTCGAGTAGTAGATCTCGGCAAATCGCAGGATCGCTTCTTCGATGGTCGCTTGCTCGATCCGGTCACGCCGTTGGATGCTGTAGTCCACCCAGATCGGGGCCAACGCGCGGCGACCGCTTGCAGGATCGAGCAGCACAACCGACTCGGCCTTGATATCGAGGAGATAGTCCAGGAACGCGGAATCGATCTTGTAGGTCTTGCGGTAGCACTGCTTGATAGCCGCAATCCGCCGCTGGATCTCTTCGTCAACCCCTGGAGCCACAGCCGCCGACTGCCCGTAGATCTCCGCCGCGACTTTCCCCTCGAAGAACTTGTAGATGCTCTGGCGGACATACTCCGTACCGCTGATACCCCAGGCTGACAAGACCGCATCGATCGGGTGCCACTCCCCGCGCTGGTACTCCTTCTCTCCATCGCCAAGGTCCAGCTTTTCGTTGGTCGGAAGCTGGATTACGTTAGCGAGCGTCCCGATCTTGTAGCCATTGCCGCGCTGCATGCTGCGGTCGTTGCCTTGGCTATCTACGGTCACACTCCCACGGCCGGCGTCGCGCCCCTCGCGGTAGACGAACTCGCGGGTAAGCTCCTTCTGGAAGCAGACCCGTACCGATGATGGCCGGTCGCTTCTGTTGTCCGTCATGTAGAGAACGCCGCCCATCTCGTCGGTGGACAGGTCAGGCAAGTCCGGCGGTGTAGCGGAGTACGTCGGATGCAGGTAGAGCTTGCCGTCTACCCAGGCAACCATCCGGCACTCTGCGTACCCCATCAGCTGGTTCAGAACCGACTGAACGTCGTTGGCGTACAGAGACAGCCGGGAGACTGGGTACTCGTTGTCCACCAAGTCATCCTGATATCCGCCCCACTCACCCTCGGCGAGCAAGCCTGGAACCCGGACAAAGCCGTCGGCGGTCTTCGCGTTGTAGCCACGTAGTCGAGCCTCGATCATCCGCAGGGCAGTCCACCGCCGGGGGACTGAGACGGTGCCCGAGAAATCAGCAGTGTTCCAATCCAGGCTGATCTGCCGGTAGGCGATCGAGGGGAACGTCGCGTGCTTCGACAACACGTCTGCCGCCCGGAAGCCGACAATCCGTCCATCTCCGTTGATGTCCGGGGCGATCTCGGTTGTGCCAGCCTGCACGGTCGGCCGGATAGGCTCGCCGTCTACGATGCGAACCTGCCCAGGAACGTCGGGCTGCTCTCCCGCCTCGATGACCTGTAGGTCGTTTACGCGGCGGATCAGGTTGAAGTGCCCCGCGAACGGCTGGCCAACCCACTTCCAGCGAAGGTCGCTCACGTCCACATGGATGACCAGCCCTGCTTCGCCATCGCGAGCGTATCGCGGTGAGTGGGCATAGACGTTCTTGATGGACAGCGTCTCGCGTCCGCGACTACTTTCGAGGTCAATGTCTAGGTTGATCGGCCGGGCCAGAAGCGCGTTGACTTGCTGCACCTTCTGGCGTCGCTTTGCGTCGTTGTACGAAAGGATGAACGAGAACGTCCCCCCGCCGGCTCCGCTGCCATGCTTGCACCGGTACTCGAACGCGTACCTCTCGGCACTTAGCGGGATGCCATCAAGGGTGAT
>JBMYXJ010000205.1:4360-5479 GCA_049608285.1 Mycobacterium sp.
TGGGGCCGCAGCGACGCCATCAGATCGCCTGCCCTGGCTCGCCGCCGTCTGCGCCGCCGCCGACCGTTCGCGGGCGACCAACGATCGACGAGAAGTCACCGCTGGAGCCGATGCCATTGTCGGTCGCAATCACGTAGGTATAAGACCGCTCGACAATCACATCGTGCAACCACCCCGATCCGCCGCCGAACGTCGTCACCTCCAGCGGCGAGAGAAGGGGAATGCGGCGACGATCATTGTTCCAGCGTCCCCCGATCAGCGGGATCAGGGCTTCTATCTGGTCTCTGCCGACTTTGCTTCGAGAGAAGTAGGAGCCGATGTACCGCTCTGACCCACGCAGAACCGCTCCCGGCGACTGCACATCATGCGTGTGGTCTTGCCCGTCCGCCTTCTTGATGTACTGGTTCCGCTCATCGTGATCGAACGACGATTCCGCCTTGAGGGATAGCCACCCTTGGTTGATGTCTCTCTGGCACATCCAGCGGACATCGCAACGGTTGCCAGTCGTGTTGAAGCCGTACGCCTCGTCTTTGACCACCCAGGTCGGATCGCGCCCGTCTCCGCCGCTCGACACCACGCCAGCAACAGACCCACCGACCACCTTCTCTAGGTGCGCTTCCAGGAACGGCTTGATCTCGGCCTGGTAGGTATCCGCAAGGTCGTCGTAGTCGTCTTGGACCGCGTCGATCACAACGGTGCATGAGACTGAGAACGTGTACGGCTGGTCCCCCGACGATCGGCTCCAGTTCGCGACCCGTTGCCCCTGGATGGTCAGGTCTTCGACTGTGTAGTTTACCGCAAGGCCGTCCTGATCCTCGTTGGTGGGGATGAGAGACAGCCGGGCAGTGGCCGTGAACGTGAGGACTGCGCCCGGATAATCGGATGCGCCTGTCCAGTCGGCGGAGTCTGTCCGTACGGTGATCTTGTAGCTGTTGTGCCGATCACCCCAGGACGAGTTCCAGTAGATCGCGTTGGCATCCAGCCAGTCTTCGATCCGCTTCTTGATGCCGACTGTGCCGGACTCGACCAACTCTCGCGCCGTTGCTGGCGTGCCACCCGGCTCCGATCGGTACTCCCCCGAGAACGAGTAGATTGCGCGGTTCGCCTGATCCAGGTTCA
>JBMYXJ010000206.1:0-5464 GCA_049608285.1 Mycobacterium sp.
GGGAGGAATTCGCTGATCAGTACTGCCTGCCGGCAATTCAGTCCAACGCGCTCTACATGGATCGCTATCCGCTGGTGTCAGCCCTGAGCCGGCCGCTGATCGTCAAGCACCTGGTACAGGCCGCCCGCGAACACAACGGCGGCATCGTGGCACACGGATGCACTGGTAAAGGTAATGACCAGGTGCGGTTCGAGGTCGGATTCGCCTCACTGGCACCCGATCTCGAAGTTCTCGCCCCGGTGCGTGACTACGCGTGGACCCGGGAGAAGGCGATCGCATTTGCTGAGGAGAACGCCATCCCCATCAACGTCACCAAGCGCTCACCGTTCTCCATAGACCAGAATGTCTGGGGCCGTGCGGTAGAAACCGGCTTCCTAGAGCATCTGTGGAACTCGCCGACCAAGGATGTGTACGACTACACCGAGGACCCGACGGTCAACTGGAGTAGCCCCGATGAGGTGGTCGTCGGGTTCGACAAGGGTGCGCCGGTGTCAGTCGATGGACGCCCGGTTTCGGTTCTCCAGGCCATCGAGGAGCTCAACAGCCGCGCGGGGGAGCAGGGTGTGGGACGCCTCGACGTGGTTGAGGACCGGCTGGTGGGAATCAAGAGCCGCGAGATCTATGAAGCGCCCGGCGCCATGGTGCTGATCACTGCGCACGCCGAGCTCGAACACGTCACCCTCGAACGCGAATTGGGTCGGTTCAAGCGCACCACCGATCAGAAGTGGGGCGAGCTGGTTTATGACGGACTCTGGTATTCACCATTGAAGACGGCGCTCGAATCGTTCGTGACCAAGACGCAGGAGCACGTCACCGGTGAGATCCGGTTGGTGTTGCACGGCGGACACATCGCGGTGAACGGGCGCCGCAGCGCAGAATCGCTATACGACTTCAACCTTGCCACCTACGACGAGGGCGATACCTTCGATCAATCCTCGGCCAAGGGATTCGTGCACGTGCACGGTCTGTCATCGAGCCTGTCTGCACGTCGAGACTTGGCAGGGCAGTGATGAGCCCGATGAGCTGCTCACGCGAGGGACACCGATTGTGAGTACCAACGAAGGCTCTCTGTGGGGCGGCCGCTTCGCTGATGGCCCGTCAGATGCGCTGACCGCGCTGAGTAAGTCGACGCACTTTGACTGGGTGCTGGCGCCCTACGATGTCGTGGCCTCCAAAGCCCATGCGCGCGTGCTGTTCCAGGCTGGGCTGCTGACCGCCGAGCAGCGCGACGGGCTGCTCGCAGGCTTGGACAGGCTCGGCGAAGATATCGCCAACGGCAGTTTCACCCCCATCGAAACCGATGAGGACGTGCATGGCGCCCTGGAACGCGGACTCATCGAACGCGCCGGTCCCGACCTCGGCGGCCGGCTTCGCGCAGGGCGCTCGCGAAACGACCAGGTGGCAACCTTGTTTCGGCTATGGCTGCGTGATGCGGCGCGCAGGGTTGCCGACGGCGTGCTGGAAGTGGTCGGTGCGCTCGCCGTTCAGGCCGCGGCCTACCCGTCGGCGATCATGCCTGGCAAGACCCATCTCCAATCAGCTCAGCCGGTCCTGTTGGCACACCATCTGCTGGCCCACGCCCACCCACTGCTGCGCGACGTCGATCGGATCGCAGACTTCGACGAGCGTGCTGCGGTGTCTCCGTACGGATCCGGGGCGCTGGCCGGTTCATCTCTGGGTCTGGACCCCGATGCAATCGCGCTGGAGCTCGGTTTCAGGGCTGCGGCAGACAATTCGATCGATGCGACGGCGGCTCGCGACTTCGCCGCCGAGGCGGCATTTGTGTTCGCCATGATCGGCGTAGACCTCTCCCGGCTGGCTGAGGACATCATTGTCTGGAACACAACCGAATTCGGCTATGTGACCCTGCACGATTCGTGGTCGACGGGCAGCTCGATCATGCCTCAGAAGAAGAACCCCGATATCGCCGAATTGGCCCGCGGGAAGTCCGGTCGCCTGATCGGTGACCTGACCGGGCTGCTGGCAACACTCAAGGCGCAGCCGCTGGCCTACAACCGTGACCTGCAAGAAGACAAGGAACCCGTATTCGACGCCGTGTCGCAGCTAGAACTGCTGCTGCCCGCGATGGCCGGCCTGGTGTCCACGTTGAGTTTCGACGTCGGCCGAATGGCCGAACTGGCCCCAATGGGTTACACATTGGCCACCGATGTCGCCGAGTGGCTTGTCCGCAGGGGAGTGCCGTTCCGAATCGCGCATGAGGCGGCCGGCGCCGCGGTCCGTGCGGCCGAGAGCCGTGGTGTGGGCCTCGACGAGCTCAGCGACGACGAGTTGGCGAACATCAGCGCCGAGCTGACGCCAGCGGTACGGGCCGTGCTGACTGTGGAGGGCTCGGTCTCGGCGCGTGACGCCCGCGGCGGTACCGCCCCAGCGCAGGTAGCCATTCAGCTCGACGGAATTCGGGACACCAGCGACCGTTTGCGGCAGCGGCTCGGGCACCGAGGACAGTAGTTCAGCAACGCACGTCACTGGCGCCTGGCCGGGCAACACTTATCCGTGATCCTCGGCCACAGCCAGCCAGGCCCCTTCGAGAGAGTCTTTTCTAGCCAACAGCTCACCAAGCTCGGTGTTGAGCTCACCAGCGCGCACATGGTCGGCGGCTGCCCGCGCCATGGAGTCGTGCACCGAGGCGATCTGGTCATCGAGCTTCGCCAGCTGGTTCTCGATGCGCGCCATCTCCTTGCCGACTCGGCGTTCGCGTGCGCTGGCGGACTCGTTGCGGGCCGATGATGCCGGCGCGGACGTCCAGGATTCGGCCGCGGCGCGGTCGGACAGGTACTGCTCGATGCCTCCGGGAAGCAGATCGCAGCGGCCGCCTCCGGTAAGTGCATACGTCACGTCGCTGACGCGCTCAAGGAAGTACCGGTCATGCGTGACCACGATCAGCGTCCCGGGCCAGCCGTCGAGGTAGTCCTCGATCACCGTGAGGGTATCTATGTCCAGATCATTGGTTGGTTCGTCGAGGAGTAAGACGTTGGGTTCGTCGAGCAGCAGCTGCAGGAACTGCAGCCGGCGGCGCTCCCCGCCGGACAGTTCGGCGATCCGGGCCGTCAGCTTGTCGCCAACGAATCCGAAATCCTTCAACAGAGTGTCCGCGGTGATCTCTCGCCCGCCGGCCAATTCGGTAATCCTGCGACGATTCTCGACGGCCTCAATCACTCGTTGCTCGCCGTCGATGTCCGTCATCGTCTGACTCAGGTAGCCGATCCGCAATGTCAGGCCCCGCTTGATGGTGCCCGCGGACGGATGCAGTTGGTCAGCCAACAGTCGCAGCACCGAGGTTTTGCCGCTGCCGTTCACGCCTACCAGCCCGATGCGGGCCCCCGGCCCGATCGACCAATCGAGGCCGTCCAACAGGATGTGTGCGGGGTCGCCAACTTCTAGATGTACCCGATGGAGGTCGAAGACGTCCTTGCCGAGCCGCGCGGTGGAAAAGCGTTGTAGAACAAGCGAATCACGTGGTGGTGGCTCGTTGGCGATCAGCTCATTGGCGGCCTGGATGCGGAACTTCGGCTTCGATGTCCGCGCGGGCGGTCCGCGTCTGAGCCATGCAAGCTCCTTGCGCATCAGGTTTCTGCGCCGCATCTCAGTGCCTGCGGCTACCCGCATGCGTTCGGCACGTGCGAGCACGTAGGCGGCGTACCCGCCCTCGTAGGCGTCCACAGCTCCGTCGTGCACCTCCCAGGTCCTGGTGCACACCGCGTCGAGGAACCACCGGTCGTGGCTGACCACCACAAGCGCACGCGTGGGCCGTGAGCTTAGATGGCCGGCCAGCCAACCGATGACCTCCACGTCGAGATGGTTGGTTGGCTCATCGAGTATCAGCAGGTCATGGCTGGCCAACAGGACCTCGGCAAGCGCCGTCCGGCGGCGTTCACCGCCAGACAGGCCGGTCACATCGGCGTCGAGGCTGATTCCGGATAGGAGGTATTCGACAACCGCGCGGGTTTGGGGCTCAGCTGCCCAGATATGATCGGGCCTTCCATCGGCTATCACCATTCGAACAGTGGATCCGGCGGCGAAGTCGTCGGCCTGGCGCAGGTAGCCCACCGACAGACCCGATGTGTGCGTGACCCGGCCGGCGTCGGGATCACGTACGCCGGTCAAAACTTTCAGTAAGGTGGTCTTGCCGTCGCCGTTACGCCCGACAACCCCGATTGCGTCGCCGTCTTCGATCCCGAGGCTCACAGCGTCGAGCAAAGTGCGGGTGCCATAGCCGACCGTGGCGCGTTCTACATTGATCAGGTTTGCCATCAGCCGCCGATGATAGGCGGCGCCGTGCCATGATGGCGGCGGTGGGTTGGGGGACTGGACGAGCGATAGGGAGAGCGCGGTGGTGGACCTCTCGGCGATCACCAGGCCGGTAGAGCGACTCGTCGCTACCGCGCAGAACGGACTCGAAGTACTGCGCTACGGCGGGCTGGAGACAGGTTCGGTTCCGTCACCGTTCCAGGTCATCGAAAGCGTCCCGATGTACCGGTTGCGGCGCTACTTCCCGCCCGACAGTCGACCGGGCGCCAAGTCGGCGGGTTCTCCGGTTCTGATGGTGCACCCGATGATGATGTCGGCCGATATGTGGGATGTCACCCGCGACGACGGTGCCGTGGGGATTCTGCACCGGGCCGGCCTCGACCCGTGGGTGATCGACTTCGGGTCACCCGACGAGGTCGAGGGTGGGATGCAGCGCAACCTGGCCGACCACGTCGTGGCTTTGAGCGAGGCTGTCGACACCATCAAGACGGCGACCGGACGCGATGTTCACCTCGCCGGATATTCGCAAGGCGGCATGTTTGCCTACCAAACGGCCGCCTACCGTCGATCCAGGGACCTGGCAAGCATCATCGCCTTCGGTGCACCTGTCGACACACTTGCGGCGCTGCCGATGAATATGCCCGCCACCCTGGCCCCAGCGGCCGCCGACTTCATGGCCGATCATGTCTTCAGTCGGATCGACATCCCGGGCTGGTTGGCGCGAGCCGGCTTCCAAATGCTGGATCCGATCAAGACTGCCCAGTCGCGATTGGACTTCCTTCTGCAACTGCATGACCGGGAGGCGTTGCTACCGCGCGAGCAGCAGCGTCGGTTCCTGGCCTCCGACGGCTGGATTGCCTGGTCGGGTCCGGCGATCTCTGAGCTGCTCAAGCAATTCATTGCACACAACCGAATGATGACCGGCGGCTTCTCGATTCGTGGCGACCTGGTGACGCTGTCCGACATCGATTGTCCGGTGCTGGCTGTGGTCGGCGAAGTCGATGATATCGGTCAGCCGGCCTCGGTGCGCGGCATCAAGCGGGCGGCGCCGCAGGCAGATATCTATGAATTTCTCATCCGTGCAGGGCATTTCGGTCTGGTCGTGGGTTCGAAAGCGGCCACCCAGACGTGGCCTACCGTCGCCGACTGGGTGCTGTGGCTCGACGCGGGCGGTGAGATGCCCGAAAGTGTGTCG
>JBMYXJ010000207.1:0-5434 GCA_049608285.1 Mycobacterium sp.
GAGGGTGCGCAGTTGGTGGGCGACCGATGAGGTAGAGGTCAGACCGACCGCATCTCCGATCTCTCTGATGCTCGGCGGGTATCCACGAGTGGTCACCGAGGCACGGATGACACTGAGAATCTTGCGTTGACGCTCGGTGAGGTCTGATTCGCTCCCGCCGTGGGTGCCGGCGGTATCCGTGGTGCCGCTGCTGTCGTCGGTCATGGGGCCGAATGTAACCCGGACCACGCCAATAATCAAACATGTGTTCGAGATGTGTCGCAGCAGCCGCCGGCAACTTGCGACGCGATGCGGCGGGGCGAACTTGTCAGTGGGGCGTATTACTGTTCGCAACAGTTCGATCACATGTTCTATTAATCGAACACATGATCGACTATAGTTCGAACATAAGAGCGAAACTCTCGGCATAGAAAGGGTTAGGTAGATGACCATCCTCGACACTCGCGAGGCCCGGAACGATTTTGTGTGTGAGCCCCAGCGCGATGTTCGGGGCGCGGTCAGGGCCCGCGTGGTCGATGTGCCTCGCCTGCATCCGGCCGCAGCGACTCGTAGGCCGTGTTCGCCTCGTCCTCTCGGGGCGCGTGTGCATCGCAGCGGAACGGGCTTGCCGGTCTCGCGAGTGTCGCACCGGCGGCGGCCGGTCACACCTGCGACGACAGTGGTGCTGGCGCTTATCGCGGGCGCGATCACGCTGTGGCTAGGTCTGGTCGCTCAGTTCGGAGGCGTGGTCGGCTCTGAGGCCGAGATCCACAGTCGTCTGGCGGTGGTGCAGGTGCAGGCCGGTGAGTCGCTGCAACAGGTAGCGCAACGGGTGGCACCGGACGCGCCGGTCGGAGATGTCATCGAGCGGATCCGCGAACTGAACGAACTCGAGACGGTGGCGCTGAATGCAGGACAGACACTGATTGCACCCGTCAGCTGACCCTGTAATCGACAGGCCAAAATCCCTGCTGCTCAAGGACACTAGGGACTACGACGTGAGGTACACAACACAACGCCCTGGGCGGGGCCATCCGCGTATCGCGCAGGTACGCTCGGAGGAGTTTGAAGCGGTTGTCTGCGGGTTCGGCAAAGGAGCGGTGATGCACTGTCCGTTCTGCCGTAATCCCGATTCTAGGGTTGTCGATTCTCGGGAGACCGATGAAGGGCAGGCAATTCGCCGGCGCAGGTCATGCCCCGAATGTGGGCGGCGGTTCACCACCGTCGAGACTGCGGTGCTGGCGGTGGTCAAGCGCAGCGGAGTCACGGAGCCCTTCAGCCGGGAGAAGGTGATCAAGGGCGTGCGCCGATCCTGCCAGGGGCGTCAGGTGGACGACGACGCGCTCAATCTGCTGGCTCAACAAGTAGAGGATGCGGTGCGTGCGACGGGCTCTGCGGAAGTGCCCAGCCAGGAGGTAGGCCTGGCGATCCTGGGGCCGCTGCGTGCGCTTGACGAGGTGGCCTATCTGCGGTTCGCCTCGGTTTACCGGTCATTCTCGTCAGCCGAAGATTTTGAGCGGGAGATCGCGGCGCTGCGAGCGCATCGGGCGGTTTCGGCGCGGAGCGAGCCCACTCAGTCAATCTGACGGGGGGCGTCGGCGATAACGCGTCCGGCAACCAATACCCAGCCATCGGCGCTCCAGGTGGTCTCGATGATCGACCCTTGCCCCTGGACGATAGTCAGGTCGCGGCTGAGGTGCTCGGTCATGCGGACGGCTGCTGAACCCGTGGCTTCATCCTCGCGAACCCCCAAGTTAGGGGCGAAAAGCCTGGATCTGATGGTGCCAGCCGGTTCGTCCAGCCAGGTCCACAGGTAGTGCCCGGTATCGTCGGCGTAATCATCAGGATCGGAGGCCGACAGCTCGTCGACGGTGGCGAGGTCGTGGATCGCGAAGTCGGGCGCCCACTCGGCGCGAGCGCTGATAGATGTCAGGTCCTCCGGATAGTTCACCTGGACGATCCCAGCCGGTACCTGCAACGTCTTTACTGGCTTCCCTTGGTTCATCAGCCACCACGATGCGCCAACCGTGGGATGCCCGGCGAAGGGGAGTTCGGTGGTGGGCGTGTGGATATGGGCGTGCGCGGTGCTCGATCCTTCATCGGGCAGGGTGACGAATACGGTTTCGCTATAACCCAATTCGGTAGCGATACGCTGCCGGTCGGTCGGATGCACGGTGGCCGCGTCTACCACGCCTAGGGGATTGCCGAATCTACCGTTCCCGTCGGTGAATACGCGCAGAACTGTCACGTCGATGGCCATAAGCCGATGCTACGTGCTAAGCCCCCAGTGGGGCAGGGTGCTAAGCCGCCAGTGGTGCGGGGTGCTAAGCCGTTAGTAAGTCAGGTTGCGCTACGTTCGTCTGCGCCCATGGCGTCCAGCACCGCGACCTGGGTGTCGACCGAGCCTGAGATAGTGCTCTGGCTGATGCCGGCCCGCAGCAGGCTTCGAAGGTAGTCCTGGTTGTGCACGGCGGGCTCGGTGGACTCGATGAACTTCTGGACGTCCTCGACGAAGCGGTCTGGGTCGTCGTGAAACGGGAAATGGCCCGAGCCCTGGAAAATCTCCATTTGCGAACCCGGCATCGCAGCATGCGCCATCTCGGCGTGACTGACCGGAATGACCGAATCTTTGCTACCCCAGATCAGTTGCACGGGAACGGATTGTGTCAAATAACATCGGTCGAGCATGGTCACCACCTGGCCGCGCCAATCGACCACCGCCCGCAGTGTTCGCGCGAACGCCGCTGAAGCGGTCGGTTCGGGGAGGTCGGCGAGGATGCGCAACATATTCGGGATGTCGCGGCCCACGCCTGTGGATCCGAACAGCGCCCCGCTTATCCGTCCGATGGCCTGCACCGCGGGGAGCACCAGCGGAAGTCGAAGCAGGGCTAACGCCTCACTGCCCATAGGCAGCGACGCGATCCGCAGCGCCACGTTCACCTCTTTGGTGACGCCACCCGCCCCGACAAGGATCATTCGGTTCACCAGTTGCGGAAACTGGTAGGCGAACTGCATCGCAACCCCACCGCCCAGGGAATGGCCGATCACAGTGACGCTGTCGATCTCCAAGACGCTGAGCAGATCACGCATGCCGTTGGCATAGGCAGCCACCGAATAGTCGGCGCGCGGCTTATCGGACTTACCGTGGCCGAGCAGGTCTGGCGCCACTACGGTGAACCGTTGCGCGAGCTTGCTCTGTACGGTGCTCCACGTGGTGGAGTTGTCGCCGATACCGTGGATCAGCAGGATTGCCGGACCCGACCCGGCCACCCGGAACGCCCGGCGATAGCCGTGAATAGTCCGATACTGCAGCGTAGGAGTGATCTCCCGTACCGAGCGCAGGTTCGATTTGCGTTCGGTCATGGCGCAAATCCGGTGATCACGGTCATGTCGCCCACTTCGTAGTCGGGTCGGATGGCGCCTTCGCGTTGGTATCGCGTGGGTATCGCGTGGTCAGGAACTCATCGCGGTGGTCAGGAACTCTCGGTGTGATTATCTCCGTCTTTGTTGTCTTTTTCACCTGTCTGTTGGGCGAGGAATCGCTCAAATTCGGCGCCGAGTTCGTCTCCGCTCGGTAAATCCTCGTCACGTGCCAGGAGGGACCGGTTTTCCTGGGCCGCTACAAACGCATCGTACTGGCGCTCCAGAGCCTCCACCACTTGAGCGACTTCGGCACTGCCTGCCACCTGCTCGTTGACCTTGTCGTGCACCTTGGCGGCCTCCTCGGCCAAAGCGGCGGTCGGGAACTGCAGCGAACCGCACCTGGCGACCTCCGACAGCAAGGTCTCAGCTGCGGACGGGTAGTCGGTCTGTGCCAGATAGTGCGGGATATGCGCGGTGAACCCGACGACCTCATGACCATGTTGGGCCATCCGAAACTCGAGCAGACTGGACACACTGCCGGGAACCTGAACCTGTTCGACCCAAGGCTGGTGCTCGGCGATGAGCTCCTTGTCGTTCGAATGTGCGGTCATTGTCATCGGTCGGGTGTGCGGAACGGCCATTGGAATGGCGCCGAGTCCGATGATTCGGCGCACCCCGAGCCGCTCGGCGAGCAGCCGCACCGCGGTGATGAAGCGTTCCCACCGCAAATCGGGCTCCAGGCCGGCGAGCAGCAGAAATGGTGTCCCTACGCTGTCGTGCAGTGCGTAGAGGTTCAGCTCAGGATTGTCATAGTGGGTGAAGTGATCGGTCTTGAACGTCATCAGCGGTCGCCGGGACCGGTAATCGAGTAGTTCGTCGATCGCGAACGATGCCACCAGTTCGGTGTCGAGGGTGTTTTTGAGGTGCTCGGCAGCCAGGCTGATCGCCCGGCCGGCGTCTGAGAAGCCCTCAAGCGCATGGATCAGCACCGGTCCGCGGCCATCCGGGGAAGAGAGCTGCGGAGCGGGGAACTCGAGTTCGTACATGCCGGTCTGCTCCGGTTGGTACTGCTGGCCGGGGTTATCGGCGCTGTCAGCCATCTCTTACCTCCTCCTCGCGGTGCGCCACGACAGCGTTGTCGTCTGCACCGTGAACCTCCATTGTCCCGCATGCGGGAAGGTCCGCCACCGTGATACGCCCGGCGTCACCCATTGGTTCGAACGTGCGCACCCATACCCGACATTCCGCAGGGGCAACCTGCCAGCTGCTCCGGGAAGGGTGGAGCCCAGCGGCGAAGCTGCCTCGGCTCAGGATCGGAACTGCTGGAGCGCACGCAGCTTGTTCATCACGTCCAACGCCGCCACCTTGTAGGCCTCGGAGAACGTCGGGTAATTGAATACGGCATCAACAAGGTAGTCGATGCTGCCCTGGCAACCCATCACGGCCTGACCGATGTGCACCATCTCGGTTGCGTTGGTGCCGAAGATGTGCACCCCAAGTAAGCGCAGGTCCTCGGTTGAGACCAACAGCTTGAGCATGCCGTAGGAGTCGCCGGCGATCTGACCGCGTGCCAGTTCGCGGTAGCGGGACACCCCGACCTCGTAGGGCACCGATTCTGCGGTCAGTTCCACCTCGGTGGCGCCCACGTAGGACACCTCCGGTATCGAGTAGATGCCAATGGGTTGGAGCTCGGCCATGCCCTTGCCGGGCTCCCCAAATGCGTGATAGGCCGCCAGCCTGCCCTGGTCCATGGACGTTGCAGCCAGGGCCGGGAAGCCGATGACATCGCCGACGGCGTAGATGTGGTCGACCTTGGTCTGGTAGTTGTCATCGACGAAGATCCGGCCGCGGCTGTCGGCCTCTAACCCGGCGTTCGGGAGATCGAGGAGATCGGTTTGCCCTTGCCGCCCCGCTGAGTACATGACTGTTTCAGCGGGGATCTCTAATGACCTGATCCGATTTATTACGCTTGCGTAATTCTTTATAATATTTTGGGTGTCTAAACATTTCAATGTTTTCCGTATTTAATAGTTTTTATCATAGGGTCCCAGCATTGTCGACAGTTTCTGCATTCATTATCTTGTTGAGCTGC
>JBMYXJ010000208.1:0-5402 GCA_049608285.1 Mycobacterium sp.
ACCCTCAACCACCAGTTTGGCGCGCCGATGTATGGCGACGATGTAGCTACGCTGCAAGCGCGGCTTCAAGATCTGGGTTTCTACACAAACTTGGTCGACGGACATTTCGGGCTGCTGACCCACAATGCGCTGATGTCCTACCAGCGGGAGTACGGGCTGTATCCCGACGGCATATGTGGCCCAGAAACGTTGCGCTCCTTATACTTTTTGGGTTCCCGAGTGACCGGCGGCTCTCCGCACGCAATCCGCGAGGAAGAGCTCGTCCGGAGTTCTGGGCCCCACCTTTCCGGCAAACGGATCATCATCGATCCCGGACGAGGCGGTGCGGATCCGGGGCTGGACATGAACAGCCCCGAGGGTCCGGTCAGCGAAGCAGACGTGCTGTGGGACTTGGCGCGTCGCCTCGAAGCCCGGATGGCCGCGATCGGTATGGATACGTTTCTATCTCGCCCCACCAACCGGGCGCCGTCGGATGCCGAGCGCGCGGCCACCGCCAATTCTGTCGGAGCCGATCTGATGATCAGCCTGCGCTGCGCAGCACTGGACACACCGTCGGCAAACGGCGTCGCCTCCTTCCATTTTGGGAATTCGCACGGTTCGGTGTCGACCATTGGGCGCAACTTGGCCGACTTCATCCAGCGAGAAGTAGTCGCGCGCACGGGATTACGTGATAGCCGCGTGCACGGCCGAACGTGGGACCTGCTTCGCCTGACTCGGATGCCGACCGTTCAGGTAGATATCGGCTACGCCACGAACCCGGGAGACCGCGCCACGCTGGTGCTGCCGGAATCGCGCGATTCAATCGCCGAAGGCATGCTCGCCGCCGTCAAGAGGCTGTATCTGCTAGGCAAGAACGACCGGCCCACCGGTACTTTCACCTTTGCCGAGCTACTCGCCCACGAGCACTCAGTCGAACAAGCTCGCCAGGCTTAACCGGGATTGGCCCCCGCGCCGACCGGCTGCTGCAGCTGCGCGCTCCGAAGCAACCGCTCCAACGCTGCCTCGACGTCGGCCTTCCAACCGAGACCCGACTCCAGTTCCAACCGCAGCCGCGGAAAATACGTGTGGTGCGACACCACCACGAAACCAACATCCAACAGCAGGTCTGTGTCCAGCACGCACTGGTAGACCGAACAGTCACCGAGGGTTCCCACAACGGGCACAGCGTCGGCCGTCACCCGGGCGGGATCGGACAACTCGGCCGCCTCGGGTGATCGACCGAAAGCTTCCAGTGCGCGTACACCACGACGAACCAAGTCACCGACCACCGCGGCAAGCAGCGTCCTTGGCAGAACCTCAGCATCCTGGCCTGGCTCGACCCCGAGCGAGGTAAGCAACACGGCGTCCGCACTGACTGGCCCTGTCGGGAAGCGCGCAGCCCGAGGCACTGTCCGCGGCGGCGCGTAGAACGCGTATCCGAGGCATCGTTCATCGGCCGGTTCCTGCGCCGGGTCTCTGCCCTCGAACCCGTCGCCGTGTTCGATCGCTACCTGCCCGCAGGTTCCCCACTCAAGCATGACCATCGACAGCCACGCTTCTTTCTCGAACTCTGGGTCTGCCAGCTGGTCGCCGCCGCCCAACGTCGGGGGGTCGACCTCCCAGTACACACAACGCCGGGCGTGCTTCGGCAACTGCTCGAATGCTTCGAGCCGCAGAGGCGTGATTCGCGTGGCCACTACACTCCTGGGGTTACACGCCGCACAACCATGTACGGCAGCCCTTCCAGGATAGAAGCCGCGGGCGCGAGCAGCCCGTTCTGGCCGTAGGCAATCCGTTGGTTCCGGGCTGGGTACGAATTCGCCTGTGGCACAGCATACTTCCGCTGATGAATGCGCCGGGCGGCCAAGTCTGCAGCAACAGCGTCACAGTGACGTAATTCGCCGGTACGCCCGTTCATGGCGATGCGGTGTTCATGAGCTCCACAATCCGCTGCAAGTCATCCACGGACCCGAACTCCACCACGATCTTGCCCTTACGCTTGCCGAGGCTCACGCTGACCCGGGTATCAAGGGCGGTGGACAGCTGCTCCGCGACATCCTGCAGGCCGGGCATCTGGATCGGCTTGCGACGCGGCCCCGCGGGGGCCTTACCTTGGTCACGGTTGGCCAAAGTCACGGCCTCTTCTGTGGCGCGCACAGACAACCCCTCGGCCACGATCCGTGTCGCGAGTTCCTCCTGTAGTTCTGGCCCACCGTCGAGGGCCAACAGCGCCCTCGCGTGACCGGCCGACAGGACCCCCGCCGCGACCCGCCGCTGCACGGCGATCGGCAGCCGGAGCAGCCGGATCATATTAGTTATCACAGGCCGCGAACGGCCGATCCGCGTCGCGAGCTCGTCATGGGTGACGTCGAACTCCTCCAGCAACTGCTGATAGGCCGCCGCCTCTTCCAGCGGATTTAGCTGCGCGCGGTGAATGTTCTCCAACAGCGCGTCGCGCAGCATGTTGTCGTCGGCGGTCTCCCGAACGATCGCGGGGATCGTCTCCACCCCGGCCTGCTGGGCGGCGCGCCAACGCCGCTCCCCCATGACTAGTTGGTAGCGGGGAGGGTCGCCGGCCTCGCTGACCGACATCGCCCGCACCACAATCGGCTGCATCAAGCCGAACTCGCGGATGGAGTGCACAAGCTCGGCTAGTGCCTCTTCGTCGAACACCTGGCGGGGCTGTCGTGGGTTCGGATCGATTTCCGAAGGCGCGATCTCCCGGTATACCGCACCGACCGAATCTGCTTCCGAACCTGCTCCCGGCGCTGGGGGCGATCCGCCGATGACGACATCAGCGGCCGCGGTGCCCATCCGCGGGCCCAGAGTCGCTGGCCCGTCCCCATCCGCCGGACCCGTCGGGATGAGCGAAGCGAGGCCGCGGCCAAGCCCGCTGCGCTTACGTGCCGCGCTACTCATCGACTCCCCCTTCTCGTCACAACGGCTTTCATTGGGCACACATTCATCGGGATTTTCCCTCCACGCCTCGCTGAGCCAACTCCCGGCTGGCATCCAGGTAACTCATCGCTCCTCGGGAGCCGGGGTCGTAGTCGATGATCGTCATTCCGTAGCCGGGAGCCTCGGAGACCTTCACACTTCGCGGGATGACGGTGCGCAACACCTTATCGCCAAAGTGATCCCGCACATCGGTCGCCACTTGATCGGCGAGCTTCGTCCGTCCGTCGTACATGGTCAGAACGACTGTCGTCACATCCAGCTCCGGATTGAGGTGCGCCTTCACCATCTCGATGTTGCGTAGCAACTGACCCACACCCTCGAGCGCGTAGTACTCACACTGGATCGGAATGAGCACCTCCGGCGCGGCGACCAATGCATTGATCGTTAGCAATCCCAAGGACGGCGGACAATCGATGAAGACGTAGTCGAAGTCGTGGTGCTTGAGTTGCGCCAAAGCACTCCGCAGCCGGCCCTCGCGGGCGACCATGCTGACCAGTTCGATTTCGGCTCCGGCGAGGTCGATCGTCGCCGGGATGCAGAACAGGCGTTCGTTGTGCGGACTGCGCTGCAGCGCAGCCTCGACGCGGACATCTCCGAGCAGTACCTCGTATGAAGATGGGGTGCCGGGCCGGTGCTCAATTCCCAGAGCGGTGCTCGCGTTCCCCTGCGGGTCCAGGTCGATCACGAGCGTGGGCAATCCTTGCAGCGCCAAGGCAGCAGCGATGTTGACCGCGGTCGTGGTCTTCCCCACGCCGCCCTTCTGATTAGCAATAGTGAAGACCCGCTGGCGCGCCGGCCGGGGCAGCTGCCCCTGCGTCGCCGCCTGCATGAGCCGCACCGCTCGTTCGGCCTCCGCCCCGATCGGCGTGTCCACGTCATGGGAGTCCCAGGTTTCACGTGAAACATCGGGCGGAATCGCTTGCGATCCCCCGCTTTCGCGAGCGGCCATCATTTGCGTTTCCTTCCCCGGAACCGTTCTTCCCACGGCGACTCCCGAAACCCTACGACCACCGTCACCGGTGGATCCACGAACCGCCCGCCACATTTCATCACCTTCACCTCGGTCACGCCCATCTTCCTCAGGGCACGGCGATGCTCGCGTATCTCCTCCTCGGCTCGCTCCCCCTTGATCGCCAGCATTCGGCCCCCTGTCTGTAGCAAGGGTGCACCCCACTTCGTGAGCTTGTCCAACGAAGCCACCGCCCGAGATGCCACCGCATCCACCTCTCCAACCTCGTCGCGCACCACGCGGTCCTCGGCGCGTCCGCGCACGACTCGACAATCGAGACCGAGTTCGTCGACCACCTCACGAAGAAAGTCGCTGCGCCGGAGCAGTGGCTCGATGAGCGTCACTCGAATGTCCGGCCGCGCCAACGCCAACGGTATGCCGGGCAGTCCGGCCCCACTGCCGATGTCGGCGACATGTTCGTTCGCCGTCAGCAGCTCCGATACGACTGCGCTGTTCAGCACGTGCCGGTCCCACACCCGACTGACTTCGCGCGGTCCCAGGAGCCCCCTTTCGACACCTGCGCCCGCCAGAATCTGCGCGTACCGATGTGCGCTGTCGGCGGCCTCGCCGAAGATCGTTCGGGCCGCGGCGGGAGGCGCCGGTACCTTCGCGTGTTTCACGTGAAACATCCTCCGAACATCGCGGCTGCAACACCACGCCGGCGAACTACACCCTTGTAACTCGAGGTCAGTCGGTGAGAACTACGACACGACGCGAGGGTTCCACGCCCTCGCTCTCGCTGTGCACGCCCCGCACGGCCGCCACCGCGTCATGGACGATCTTGCGCTCGAAGGGCGTCATCGGGGCCAGCTCCTCCCGCTCGCCGGTCTCCACCACCCGATGTGCCACTTTGGCTCCCAACGCCGACAGCTCGTCGCGTCGACCCTTGCGCCATTGGGCAACGTCGAGCATGAGCCGGCTGCGCTCGCCCGTCTTCTGATGCACGGCCAGCCTGGTCAACTCCTGAAGAGCGTCGAGCACCTCGCCCTTTCGGCCGACCAACTTTGTGAGGTCCCCGCCACCGTCGATGCTCACCACGGCGCGGTCCCCCTCCACATCGAGGTCGATATCGCCGTCAAAGTCCAGCAGGTCCAACAACTCCTCCAGGTAGTCGCCCGCGATTTCGCCCTCGGCGACCAACCTCTCTTCTCCTCCGTGCCCGGCCGCCGCTGGGCCATTGCCATCGTCGTTGGCTTGGTCAACGTCGGCGCTGCCCTCCGCGGTGTCGGCGGCGGCGGCAGTTTCTGCGTTGGTCATACAAACACCTCTCACTCGTTCGCGGTCGCCCGCGGGTCAACGTTTCCGTTTCTTCGGCCGAGCGCCGGGTCGCGGCGTGCGGTTCGCGGCTGCGTTCCGCGGATTAGGGTTCCGCGGATTAGATTTGGTGGAACGTTGCGCTCCGGTCGACGCCCCGGACCGTGAAGCGGTGCCGGCCTTGGGCTCCGTTTCGCCGGCA
>JBMYXJ010000209.1:0-5386 GCA_049608285.1 Mycobacterium sp.
GCTGGCGTTCGATTTCCAGACCTACGTCGAGGCCGGGAAAGATGACCCGGACCTGCAGGTGATGGTCATCGACTACGCAAACGTGGAGAAGAACCCGCGCCTCATCATTCGCAGCGTGCGCGACGAGCTTGTCGAGCTCGTTGACGGGGTCTTCCTCGGGAAGATCTTGTTCAACTCCGGGGACACCTACAGCAAAATCGGCTACTTCGCCCTGCGCACACCGCGCTGAACTGCCGACTACTAGAGACGAGGAATCAAAGTGAGCCGTCAGTGGTATGAGCAACCGTCGTTGATCCTGCAGGCCAGGGAGCTGATGAAGCAGCGCGTGAAGCTGCGCGACGAGAATCTCTTCGAGAACCCAGACATCAGGCCCAAAGAGGATCTGGGCAAGCCGACCGACGAAGAAAAGCGAGCTCGAACACCCAACGGCACTTTCAACGATCTCGACGAGCCGTGGATGGGCGCGAAGGGCACCGGCTTCGGCCGGAACTCTCCTCCCGACAAGACGATCATCGACCGGAAGCGGCTGCTTGAACCGGACCCGCGGGTGATCAGCCGCCGGCTGATGGCGCGCGACGAGTTCAAACCCGCCGGTATCGTCAATTCCATCGCGGCCGCTTGGATCCAGTTCGAGAACCACAACTGGTTCTTCCATGGCAACGGGGTGCCCGAGAAGACCATCGACATTCCGTTACGCGACGGCGATGATTTCCCCGAGAATCCGATGCGGATTCGGTCCACGATTCCGCTGCACGGCGAGATCAAGCACGGCTGTCCGGCCCCGACGTTCGAGAACACCGAGACCCACTGGTGGGACGGCTCGCAGATCTACGGCAGCGGCGTCGAGAAGCAGAACCAGCTGCGCACCTTCACCGACGGCAAGATCAAGGTCACCGACGACGGGCGGCTGCCCACCAGCGACATCCCCGGAGTCGACCTGACGGGTTTCCAGGAGAACTGGTGGGTGGGTGTCGGGCTGCTGCACACCCTGTTCGCCCGCGAGCACAACGCCGTTTGCGATGCGTTGAAGAAAGCGTATCCCAGCCTCGACGACCAACGCCTCTTCGAGCTCGGCGTGCTGGTGGTCTCGGCGCTGATCGCCAAGATCCACACCGTGGAGTGGACGACGTGCATACTGCGTCATCCCGCACTCCAGATCGGCATGAACGCCAACTGGTTCGGTGCGCTCGGCGAGACCTTCAAGGACAAGATCGGTCGCGTCGGTGACAGCGAGTTGCTCTCGGGCATCGTGGGATCGCCGGCGGATCATCACTCGGCGCCGTTCTCGCTGACCGAGGAGTTCGTCTCGGTCTACCGGCTGCACGGCCTGATTCCAGACGACTGGAACTTCTTCTCGCTGGAGTCTGGGGAGCACCTCGAGCACCGAAACTTCACCGAACTGCAGGGCCGGTACACGCGGGACTTCATGGACCGGATGCAGATGGGCGATCTGTGGTACTCGATGGGGGGTGCGAGCGCCGGGGCGGTCTGCCTGCACAACTACCCCAACGCTCTGCGCCAACTGACCCGGATCGACGGGCAGATCACCGACCTCGCGACCCTCGACATCGTGCGCGATCGCGAGCGCGGCCTGCCCCGGTACAACGACTTCCGCGAGGTGCTGCACATGCCGCGCCGGAAGAGCATCGACGAAATCACCCCGAATGCGCAGTGGGCCAAGGAGATCAACGAGGTCTACAACGGTGACGTCGACGCAGTCGACCTGCAGATCGGCATGCAGGCCGAGCAGCCGCCGAAGGGATTCGGCTTCTCCGACACGGCGTTCCGCATCTTCATCCTGATGGCGTCGCGGCGGCTCAAGAGCGACCGGTTCTTCACCAACGACTTCAAGCCGGAGACCTACACCCAGGTGGGCTTCGACTGGGTCAACCACAACACGATGAAGGATGTGCTGTTGCGCCACTACCCGGAGCTCGAGCCGGCGATCGGCGATGTGGAGCGGGTGTTCGCGCCATGGCCGAAGCTTGGGGCTCCGGTACCGGGAAAGAAAAACCCGATCATTCAACTCGCGGATTCCGTACGCGCCTACATGCCCTGGGGGTAAATGATCGTGGCTGATGACTTCCCGCACGCATCCGTCCTGGAAGGCATCCGGTTCACTGCACAGATCGGCGCGCCCAATGTGCTCCTCGGGCTGTTCAACAAGCGGGAACTGCCCAGTAGGATCGCCTCCACGCTGGGTGCAGACCATTTCGGATACCGGCTGGTCGAAGGGATGGTACGCAGCTACGGACCAGGACCTTTCTACGTTCGGGTCGCCCGCGACGAAACGCTGCTGCTGCACGATCCGGCCGACCTAAAGTTCGTGCTGGGCGGTTCCCCGGACCCGTTCGCCTCCGACCTGGAACCCAAAAGCAAGGGAATGGCGGCGTTCCAGCCTGATGCACTGACGATTTCACGGGGTCACACATGGGCGGACCGGCGGAAGTTCGCCGACGCCGTTCTCGACTCCGATAAACCGATACACCGGATGGCGGAACCGTTCGTCGGCATCGCCGCCGACACCGCCAGGGAGCTCGCATCGGAAACGATGCGCTGGCAGAACTTCAATGCGGCCTTCCAGAGGATGACCCGCCGAGTCGTCTTCGGCAACAGAGCTGCCGACGACACTCGTCTCACCGAGATATTGGGCGAGATGATGTCGGCCGGCAACAAAATGCCCGGTGAACCTGCTCCGCAATACGGCGAGTTCATCTCCATGATTGATGGATACCTTGACGCACCAGAACCGGACAGCTTGGCCGCGCTGATCCCGCAGGCGCCAGCCCTTCCCGATACCACGCCGTCCACTCAGGTGATCCACTGGCTGTTCGCCATGGGTGACACGTTGGCGGCCAACGTATTCCGCGCACTGAACGCACTTGCCGCACACGACGAGCAACGCTATGAAACCGAAGTCGAGATGGCTAACCGGGATATCATGTCCGGTCCTGGCATCGCGTCGCTCGACTATCTCGCCGGATGCTTGTTCGAGGCGTTGCGGCTTTGGCCGACGACGGCGATGTTCGGGCGGGTAGCGATCCGAGATGTCGAGTTCCCCAACGGCGCCGTCCTCCCAGCAGGCGGTCAAGTGCTCATTTACAACGTGTTCAATCATCGCAATCGCGACCGCATCCCCTACGCGGACCGATTTTCTCCAGGCGAATGGGCCACCGGCGACGCCGGCAGCGACTGGTCCTACAACTTCTTCAGTCACGGTCCCCAAGGCTGCCCGGGGGTCGGGCTGTCGATGCTCCTCGGCCAGACCGTACTGGCTCACCTCCTCGATGCCGGCACACCCGTCGTCTCCGGAACCCGGTTGGACCCGGGCAAGCCGCTCCCCTACAGCCTGGATCTCTACGGGTTCAGCATCGACATCGAACCACGGCGCTGGTAGCCGGTTACGGGCCTCCGGTTTTGTAGGCTTTGGCCATGCCGCTAAACAACGGTGACATTTTCGCCGGATACACCATCCAGCGGCTGCTCGGCGCCGGTGGTATGGGTGAGGTCTACCTCGTCGAACATCCCCGCCTGCCGCGGCTGGATGCGCTCAAGATCCTGTCCGCGAGCGCGACGGACGATGAGGAATTCCGGGCCAGGTTCAACCGCGAGGCGGAGCTGGCCGCAACTCTGTGGCATCCGCATATCGTCGGCGTCCACGACCGAGGCGAGTTCGACGGCCGGCTGTGGATCTCAATGGACTTCGTAGACGGCACCGACGCCGGTCACATGCTCGAGCAGCGCTACCCGTCAGGGTTGCCCTACGAGGATGTGGTGGAGATCGTCACCGCAGTTGCAGAAGCCTTGGACTTCGCCCATGAACGACGACTGCTGCACCGAGATGTCAAGCCAGCGAACATCCTGGTCACTGTCCCTTCGGAAGGCGCTCGACGGCGGGTGCTACTCACCGATTTCGGCATTGCCCGTGAAACCGACGATATGAGCGGCCTGACTGAGGCCAACATGGCCATCGGCACCGTAACCTACGCGGCACCCGAACAGTTGACCAGCAGCTCACTCGACGGCCGGGTCGATCAATATGCCTTGGCAGCCACGACTTTCCATCTTTTGACCGGCACCCCCTTATTCAACAACTCCAATCGAGCCGTCGTGGTCGGCAACCATCTCCATACTCCGCCACCCAGGCTGTCCGAGCGCCGGCCCGAGCTCGCTCACCTTGACGAAGTCATGGCAAAGGCTCTGGCCAAGGACCCCGACGACAGGTACCCCCGTTGTCTGGACTTTGCCCAGGCACTCAGCGTGCGACCTGACGTGACGACGCCAAAGACGGCCACACCCGACAGCGTTGCCAAGGCCCCACCGCCTGCCGTCGGCGAGCACACCGCTCCTTTCGACCCGGCCGAGGACGGCGTTCCGCTTACGCCACCGCCAACGACCTCAGCACCGCCAGCGAGTACGCCACCACAAACCAGTCGGCTGGATCGGATGACTGTGCTCGGCACCGCGCGCGGGATCCAGAAGCAACCGGCGGGCACCGGCAGCGGCGAGGAGATATGGTCCTTCCGAGTCGAGCGATACGACTCCACGGGGCAAGCGCACACCGTTGTTCCGGTGCAGCTGCGCGGGGGCGCCATTGCGGGCCAACTCTCCGATGGAGACGTTGTGGAGGTCGACGGTTTCTGGGATGGCCACACTTTGCTCGCCGATGCTGCGGTCAACCGCTCCGCTGGTACTCGCGGCCGACCCCCAGCATCCCCGTCCACAGCAGAATCCGGCAAGGCATCGACTTGGCGGTCGCACAAGGCGCTGACGGCTGTCTTAGTCGCAACAGTAGCGGTCATCGCCGTCATGGCCATGGTTGTCACCGGCGGGTTCGGGCTGTGGTCGAACACCGGCCCGGGGCCGGTGGTGAAGCCAGAGCGAGCGACGGTGTTCTCCCCTGGTGGCGACCCTGACCACCCCGGGCAGGCAGGCCGGGCTATCGATGGGAATCCGGACACCTCGTGGCCCACCGACGTGTACCAGGACCCGTCGCCGTTCCCGATCTTCAAGGATGGCGTCGGGCTGATCCTGGACTTGCCCGAGCCAACTGCGCTCAGCGAAGTGAGCATCACAGTGCCCAGCACCGGAACCGAGGTGCAGATCCGCGCAGCCGACAGTTCCTCTCCGGCCAGCCTGTCGGACACCACCGAGCTGACCCCACTGGTGTCGCTGCAGCCAGGACAAAACACCATCACCATCGATAACCAGACACGAACTTCCTATGTTCTGGTGTGGATCGCCAAGTTGGGCATGACCGACGGGCAGAGCCGCACACAGATCTCAGATATCACACTGCGGGCCAACCGTTGAGCTGCCCAGTCTCGCCGACAGCGGCAAGTCGCACCTGAAGAAGAGTTCCAGGGACAGGGCCCGCCACCAGGTA
>JBMYXJ010000210.1:0-5361 GCA_049608285.1 Mycobacterium sp.
ATGCGCTGATTCGTAGTTCTGTGGACACTCCCATCGATATTGATCTTCAGTTGTGGTCCTCGGCTTCCAGCGAGAACCCGGTCTATTACGTGCAATACGCGCACGCGCGGCTATCGGCGTTGACCCGCAACGCGGCCGAACTGGGCATCGCGCCCGACATCGCGAATGTTGGCCTGCTGACCCACGACAAGGAAGGTTCGCTGATACGCAACATCGGCGAGTTCCCTCGTGTCCTGCGCACCGCTGCTGAACTACGGGAGCCCCACCGAGTAGCGCGTTATCTTGAAGACCTGGCTGGTGACTACCACCGCTTCTACGATTCGTGCAGGGTGCTGCCCCAGGGCGACGAAGCCCCGGGTGAGCTGAATGCCGCGCGTCTTGTGCTGTGCCAGGCCACCCGCCAGGTCATCGCCAACGGCCTGGGTATCCTCGGCGTCAGCGCTCCGGAGCGGATGTGAGCGCGCATCCGGCCGGACCCCGGCACGCCGAAGAGGTGCACCATGGCTGGTCGCCTGACCGCCCATTGGACGCTGCCGACGTGTTCGCGCTGGCTCCTAATGTATGGCCGCGCAATGCTGTTCGCGGTGTCGACGGGGCTGTGTCGATCGCCGGGGTACCGGTGACCGAAATCGCCGCGGAATTCGGCACTCCGGTGTTCGTCATGGACGAGGCTGACTTTCGGGAGCGCTGTCGCGATATCGCGAAGTCCTTCGGAGGCGGAGAGCATGTCCGGTACGCCGCCAAGGCGTTCTTGTGCACCGAGGTGGCCCGCTGGGTTGACGAAGAGGGCCTGGCCCTGGACGTGGCCAGCGGCGGAGAGCTTGCCGTGGCACTGCACGCGGGTTTTCCTGCTGAGCGGATCGCCCTGCACGGCAACAACAAGTCGATCGCGGAATTGACGGCCGCGGTCGCCAACGGGGTAGGTCACGTGGTGTTGGACTCGATGACCGAGATCGAGCGACTCGATCGGATCGCCGGTGAGGCCAACGCCGTTCAGGATGTGCTGGTGCGTGTCACCGTTGGTGTCGAGGCGCACACTCATGAGTTCATTTCCACCGCGCACGAGGACCAAAAGTTCGGGTTGTCGCTGGCCAGCGGTGCGGCGATGGATGCGATTCGTCGAGTCTTCGACACCGACCATCTGCGCCTGGTCGGCCTACACAGCCACATCGGTTCCCAGATCTTCGACGTGGCAGGCTTCGAGCTGGCCGCCCACCGGGTGATCGGTCTGCTCAGGGATGTCGTCGCCGAGTTCGGAGTCGACAAGACCTCGCAAATCACAATCGTCGACCTCGGTGGCGGACTGGGAATCTCCTACCTTCCGCAGGATGACCCGCCGCCAATGAGTGAACTCGCCGACAAGCTCCGGGTGATTGTGCGAAACGAGTCCGCTGCCGCTGGGTTGCCCGCGCCCAAGTTGGTGGTCGAGCCAGGGCGTGCCATCGCAGGTCCCGGCACCGTAACCCTTTACGAGGTCGGCACTGTCAAAGACGTACCTGTGGCGTCGGACAGGCGCCGGCGGTATGTCAGCGTGGACGGCGGGATGAGCGACAACATCAGGACATCGCTCTATGGTGCGGAGTACGACGTGCGGGTGTTGTCGCGGATCAGCAACGCAGCCCCAACACTGTCCCGTGTCGTCGGGAAGCACTGCGAGAGCGGCGACATCGTCGTGCGAGATGCCTGGATGCCCGACGACCTCGCCCCGGGAGATCTGCTGGGCGTCGCAGCAACAGGCGCATACTGCTATTCGATGTCGAGCCGCTACAACCTGATCGGCCGACCGGCCGTGGTGGCCGTGCGCGGGGGACAGGCACGCCTGATTCTGCGCCGGGAAACGGTCGACGATTTGTTGAGTCTGGAAGTGAGGTGAGCGGTGACTAACGCAATCGGGGTAGCCATCCTGGGTTTGGGCAATGTAGGTAGCCAGGTCGTGCGGATCATCGAGGAGAGCGCGGCCGACCTGACCGCCCGCATCGGTGCGCCGCTGGTGGTGCGCGGCATCGGAGTTCAGCGGGTAGACCAGGACCGCGGGGTCCCGGTCGAATTGCTGACCACCAACGTCGACGAGCTGGTCTCCAGGGATGACGTCGACATCGTCGTCGAGGTCATGGGTCCGGTCGAAGCCGCCCGCAAGGCGATCCTGACCGCTTTGGAGCAGGGCAAGTCGGTCATCACCGCGAATAAGGCGCTCGTCGCGGTTTCCGCGGGCGAGCTCGCCGAAGCCGCCGAGAACGCCCATGTGGACCTCTATTTCGAGGCTGCGGTTGCGGGGGCCATCCCGGTCATCCGCCCGCTCACACAGTCGCTGGCCGGCGATACCGTGCGTCGGGTAGCCGGGATCGTCAACGGCACCACGAACTACATCCTCTCCGAAATGGACAGCACCGGCGCCAACTACGCGGATGCGCTGGCCGACGCCAGCGCGCTCGGATACGCCGAGGCCGATCCCACCGCCGACGTCGAAGGCTACGACGCCGCGGCAAAGGCGGCCATCCTGGCGTCGATTGCATTCCACACCCGGGTCACCGCCGATGACGTCTATCGCGAGGGCATAACCAAGGTCACTTCAGCCGACTTCGAATCCGCCCGCGCCCTCGGCTGCACGATCAAACTGCTAGCCATCTGCGAAAGGCTCACCACAGACGGAGGGCGTCAGCGTGTTTCGGCTCGCGTTTACCCGGCGTTGGTACCCCTTGATCACCCGCTGGCATCGGTCAACGGTGCTTTCAACGCCGTGGTCGTGGAGGCGGAAGCGGCCGGCCGACTGATGTTTTACGGTCAGGGTGCCGGTGGTCCTCCCACGGCCTCGGCGGTGCTGGGAGATCTGGTGATGGCCGCGAGAAACCGCGTGCATGGCGGTCGGGGACCTCGCGAGTCCAGGTACGCCAAGTTGCCGGTCGCGTCTATCGGATTCATCCCAACCCGCTACTACGTCAACATGAATGTCGCGGACAGGCCTGGTGTCCTGTCGGCCGTCGCGGCGGAGTTCAGCAAGCGCGAGGTCAGCATCGCCGAGGTGCGTCAGGAGGGGATGGTCGACCAGGATGGCCAGCGTTGCGGTGCCCGCATTGTTGTGGTGACTCACCAGGCGACCGACGCCGCGCTGTCAGAGACCGTCGCCGCGCTGTCGGATCTCGAGGTAGTCGAGAGCATCAACAGCGTCCTTCGGATGGAAGGAACTGCGGAGTGAATGCCACCACCCCCCAAGCAGTGCATCAGCCCTGGCCGGGCCTGATCGAGGCTTACCGTGACCGGTTACCGATCGGAGAGGATTGGACGCCGATCACTCTGCGGGAGGGCGGCACGCCGTTGCTCCCGGCACCTCGACTATCCGAATACACCGGGTGCACTGTGCATCTCAAGGTCGAGGGACTCAACCCGACCGGTTCATTCAAGGACCGCGGTATGACGATGGCCGTGACCGAGGCGATGGCCCGAGGTCAGCAGGCCGTGCTCTGCGCGTCGACGGGAAACACCTCGGCCTCGGCGGCGGCGTACGCGGCCAGGGCGGGTATCACATGCGCTGTGTTGGTGCCGCAGGGCAAGATCGCGATGGGCAAACTTGCCCAGGCCGTGATGCACGGCGCCAAGATCATCCAGATCGACGGGAACTTCGATGACTGCCTCGAACTCGCCCGAAAGCTCACCTCAGATTTCCCGACTGTGTCTCTTGTCAACTCGGTCAATCCTTTTCGTATCGAAGGTCAGAAGACCGCAGCATTCGAGATCCTCGATGCGCTTGGGGAAGCCCCCGACGTGCATGCGTTGCCTGTCGGGAACGCCGGAAATATCACCGCATATTGGAAGGGCTACACCGAGTATCACCGCGACGGCCTGAGCGGCCGGTTGCCGCGCATGCTGGGCACTCAGGCCGCTGGCGCCGCACCGCTGGTTTTCGGCGAACCGGTGAGTGACCCGGAGACCATCGCCACCGCCATTCGGATTGGCTCGCCAGCGTCGTGGACGTCGGCGGTCGAGGCGCAGCAGCAGTCCAAGGGGCGTTTCCTGGCCGCCACCGACGAACAGATCCTTGCCGCCTACCGTCTCGTCGCCCGGGCCGAGGGTGTGTTTGTCGAACCTGCTTCGGCGGCCAGCGTTGCTGGGCTACTGAAGTCGATCGAAGACGGTTGGGTCCACAAGGGTTCCACGGTTGTGTGTACGGTCACCGGCAATGGGCTCAAAGATCCCGACACCGCGTTGATGGGTATGCCCAAGGTCATCCCGGTGCCCGTCGACCCCGTCGCCGTCGTCGCCGAGCTCGGCCTGGTCTAGAACGTGGCCCCGTGATGAGAACACTGCCGCCCGGGCTGACGGCGACCGCTGTGGTTGCAGCTTCGAGCGCCAACCTGGGCCCTGGTTTCGACTGCATGGGACTCGCGGTGAGTCTGTACGACGAGATCTTCGTGGAAACAACCGACTCTGGGCTCATCGTCGAAGTCGACGGCGAGGGGGCCGGTCAGGTCCCGCTGGACAGTTCCCACCTGGTCGTCCGGGCGATCGAGCGGGGCTTGCTGGAGGCCAGGGTGGCTGCCACTGGCCTGATCGTGCGCTGCCGCAACGACATTCCGCACTCCCGCGGTTTGGGCTCGTCAGCTGCGGCCGCCGCCGGGGGTCTCGCGGCCGCGAACGGCCTTGCAATACAGGGAGGTTCGAGCCCGCTGGCGTTGGAGGCGCTGGTTCAGGTGTCCTCGGAGTTCGAGGGCCACCCTGACAACGCGGCGGCCGCTGTACTGGGCGGTGCGGTGGTGTCGTGGACGGAGTCTGATGCTCAGCATCCGCGCTATCGGGCTGCGCCGATCCGTTTACACGCCGACATCAATATCTTTGTTGCTGTCCCGCGGATGCGTTCATCGACGGCGGAGACCCGTGTGCTGCTTCCGCCGCAGGTCAGCCATCTTGACGCACGTTTCAACCTAAGTAGGGCAGCATTGATGGTTGTCGCGCTCACGGAGCGACCTGACCTGCTCATGGCGGCGACTGAGGACGTCCTGCATCAACCGCAGCGGGCGGGCGCCATGCCGGGCTCCGCGGAATACCTGACGGTGCTGCGGCGATGCGGTGTGGCAGCGGTTCTGTCCGGGGCCGGACCCACTGTGTTGGCTTTGAGTACTGAGGCTGACCTGCCGGGAGAAGTTCTGCGGTACGGCCAGGATAACGGTTTCGCGGTCAGCAAGCTGGCGGTCGGCGACGCCGTGAAATGGACACCGGGCGGCGTGGCTCGGGCCTAGCTGGCAGTAACACGCTTACAGCAAGACCAGGAGAATACGCACCAGGGTACGTTGATCTAGGGCTTACCACACATGTACATCGCTTCCATTTGTATGAGACCACTCGACTCTGAGTAACTCCAGATATTTA
>JBMYXJ010000211.1:0-5266 GCA_049608285.1 Mycobacterium sp.
CGCTGGGTATGGACCGAAGCAGCCGATCGCGAGTAGTACCTTTGGTCCCTCGTGCAAGAGAACTAATGCCTCATCGACCATGGGCCGTATTCGGCTAGCGTGCTTGTCAACGCCCTGTGAGATCGAGGGCCGACGCTCCATGATTGGGAATCACCATGAGCAATGACGCAACCGACCGGCCGGTAACCATCCTGCCCGAAAGTGAATGCTGGCAATTACTCTCAAGCACTCCGATTGGCCGGCTCGTGACCGCTGCCGACGGTATCCCCGAGATCTTTCCCATCAACTTCGCAGTCCAGGACCGCACAGTGTTGTTCCGCACGGCAGAGGGGGCGAAGCTCGTCACCAGTGCCATCAACAAAGAGGTGCTGTTCGAGGCCGACGAATACGGTGCGGACGAAGGTTGGAGCGTGATCGTCAAAGGCGTGACCCGCAGCCTGCGCACAGACGAGGAGATCGAAGAAGCCGAGCGCGCCCACCTCCGTCCGTGGACCAAGACGATCAAGGACCACTACATCCGAGTGCTGCCGACGCGGGTTTCGGGCCGGCGATTCTGTTTCAGCCGCGACGGCGAGGTCAGTCCTCAATAACCCGCCGCGCTGTCGAAACGCGGCCAGGCTCCGTGATCGGGGACTACCGGCCCTAGCCTGAAGTTCGGCGGGAGCGCAGAGTCTGGTCATGGCCACGTACGTGTTTCGACTCGCCGGAGCAGCCGCCGTTCTCTATGCGGCGCGTCGGTACTACCGGAATTGGGGCACCACCAAGGAAGAGTGCAGCATGAGCCTTCCCGGTGATGAGTTGGTCCATCGCCCGGCCGTGCAGTCCACCGAGGGGATTTGGATCGACGCTCCGCCGGCAGCGGTCTGGCCGTGGATTGCTCAGATCGGGCAGGACCGCGCCGGTTTGTACGGCTTCGAGAAACTCGAGAAGCTCATCGGCCTGGACTGCGACGTCGCCGACCGGATCCATCCCGAATGGCAACTCCTCGCGCCGGGGGACACTGTTCGACTCGCGCCAATGGGCTGGATGGGTCTGCGTCACGGATTCGCTGTTGAGATCGAGCAGGTGGTCGATGGGAGCCTCCTCGTGCTCCGCGGAACTCGGCCAGGGTTTCCTCTGGAGATGGTGTGCTCGGTGCACCTCCTTCCCCGCTGGCAGGACCGCTGCCGATTGCTGGTGCGCACCCGCACACGACTGCGGCACCCCGGGGAGGTCCTTGGTGTCGAACTGGCCGGTCCGGTGATCGCACTGGTGACTCGAGGTCTGTTGTTGGGGATCAAGCGCCGAGTCGCTGCGGAGGCGATGCGAGATCCGGCCACGCCGTCAGGACTCAGCTGAGACCAAGCTCCAACACCTCATCGAAACCGGCCACCAGACAGTCGAAGAACACGTCGTAATCCGGAATCGCACCGGTGTCCACGTCAACGCCCAACGTGCACACATCCACGTAAGTCAACAGCGTGACGTTGACCGCCGAGCCGATGGTCGGGCCGAATGCGTACTGAGTCAACACTCTTGCGCCACCCAGAAATACCGGCACCGGAATCCCGGGCACGTCGCTGCAGAGGAAGTCAACGTTGCGCAGGATCGAGCCTATGTACCACCGTGGCATCATGTTCAGCGCGCCGGCGATCCACTGCGTGTAGGGCAACGACTTCTCGTGCCGGACCTTGTCGGTTCTCTCGTGAACCTGACGTATCCGCCGGACCGGATCGGCAAGGCCGGCCGGCACATCGAACCGCATGATAGTGATCCGATTGCCGCCCATCGCGTCGCCCTCTTCACGCAAGCTCATCGGCATCGTCAGGTGAAGTTCGCCGACTGTGACGCCGTGCTTTTCGTGGTAGCGCCGCAACCCTCCGGCTACCCCTGCAACGAAGGCGTCATTCAACGCTCCGCCGCCGCGATGGGCAGCGGCTCGCAGCTGATCAAATGGGACTTCCAGTGCACCGAGTTGACGGACCAGGCTGCGTTTGCTCATCAGCGGCGAGCCTCGGCGGGTCACTGGCCGCATGGTCCGGTACACCGACGCGGCCAGTTCGGCCGCCGAGGACACAGTGTCCATCGGCCGCAGGACGCTCTCGGACAAGAGCTTTGGAAGCTTGGGAGCGGCCTTCAGAGTGCCCATCAACACGTTGCTCACCAAACGGGCGTCGTATCGCGCGGTTTCGCGGTATCCGCGCAGCCACGGCGGCTCGGGCACTTCGGGCAGGGCTGCCACCGGCGTGCGCCGCTCGTGGACCTCCGACAAATCGAAGAGAGTCATCGCAATCTGGACGCCACCGACCCCGTCGGTCAGCGCGTGATGAAACTTGAGGACCATTGCTGCACTACCGTTTTCGAGTCCGTCGACCAGCGTGGCCTCCCAGAGCGGGCGGGCCCGGTCGAAGTCCTCCATCGCCGCGACACGCGCCATCTCCAGCACCGTGTCCATGGTGGCCGGTGGAGCTGCCGTAACTCTCCGCATGTGGAAGTCGAGGTCGAAGTCCGGGGCATCTTCCCACCTAGGCGGCGCAGGTGGCAGAGACGGGACAACTCGCTGTCGCAGCATCGGCACTGTGCCGGATACCAGGCCGAAGCGATCACGCACCTCGCCCCAGTCCGGTGATCTGTCCAGCAGGATCACCGTAACCACCGTCGACCGTAGTCGCGGATCGCTCTCCATCGCCCAGGTGAAGGCATCGCTGTTACGCATGAACTCGGTCATTGGGGCTCACCATTGAGCCGCGCTGATCCATCCGCCAGGCGCCGCACCCCCTCTTCAATCCCGCGGGCGAGCGCATCGACATCGGGTGCGCCGTCGTAGTCAGCGGTGATACCGAAGGAGAACCGACCGGCGTAGCTGAGCATCGCGATACCGGTGCGCAGTTGGAGCGCGATCGGCGGTATCGGCAGGATGTCTAACACCTCGCGGCCCAGCACTCGTTGTCGTCCGCGGGGGCCGGGCACATTCGTGGCCAACGCCGTCACAGCCTTCTGCGGCAGCCGGGTGAGGAGTCGAATCGTCCACGCAGAGAGAGCGAAAGGAATATTGCCAGCTGCGGCAACCACGGCGCTGCCGCCCTCTCGTTGGCCGCTCTCTTTGGCCTGATTCAGCCGTCGGTGCACGATCTCCAACTGCTTGATCGGGTCGGGTTCGTCTACCGGTAACAGGGGCAGCATTGCCGAAACCTGGTTGTCGGTGACGTCGAAGTCGTCCGCCGTGCGCATCGATACCGGTACCAATGTGCGCAGTGCATGCGGTCCGGGTTCCTCGCCGCGATCGAGCAACATGGTCCGATAACTGCTGGTAATGGCCGCCAATGCCACATCGTTGAGTGTCACGTCGAAGTCGCGACACACCTTGTTCATGACTGCGAGGTCAACGATCGCGGCGCGGTAGCGGCGCATCCCGGTGACGGGTCCGTTCAAGGAGGACTCCTGGTCGGCGCTCAGCACGTGGGCCACGAGTTCAGCGGCGCCGATCACTACATGTTCAGCGGTGCTGGTGGCGGCCACCGTCGCATGCCAGACGTCGTTCATCCAGTTGAACGGGTTGAGCCTGGGGCGTAGCAGGCCGATCATCGAGGGCCGCGATGCACGCCCAGAACCGACGTCGCTGGCAAAAGTGTCGCCGTCGCTTTCGTCGCTCAATTTCACGAGCATCTGGGCTGCGGCGATACCGTCGGCGATGCAGTGGTGGATCTTCACCAGCATCGCCCACTGGTTATTCGCCAGCCCCTCGATGATCCAGCACTCCCAAAGCGGCCGGTCCCGGTCGAGTCGTCGCTCCATGATGCTGGCAATCATCGTGAACAGCTCGGCCTCGTCACCTGGGTGTGGCAGCGCGATGCGATGGAGATGATGCGCGATGTCGAAATGGGCATCATCGGCCCATTCCGGCGCACCCAGATCGAATGGCCGGGTGTGAAGCACCTGCATCAATCGTGGAGTTGCCCGTGCGCGTTCACCGAACGCGGACGCAAGCTCACCGTAGTCAGGAGGCGGACCCTCGATGATCGATACGGCACCGACCGCAAGACTCACGTGGGGATCAGAATCCTCGGCCTGAAGAAAGCTGGCATCAAGGGAGGTCAGATGCTCCATAGCCTGACCATGCGCCGTAGATCGGTCATCGTGGCAGGGTCGCAAGTCCTCAACCCATAGGGACAACGTCTGCAATAGCCGCGTGTCAGTGTCATCGCAGTCATCGCAGCCCAAGGATTCCGCGCCGATGAGCGGGACCGATGTTACTCAGAACGGATTCCAGCAGCCTGCCGTAGGCGCTGCCGTCCTTGAGGAAATCCAACAGTTCGTGCTGCCGAAGGTAGGCGTCGAGTCGACGTTCGATCGGCCAATTCCCGTAGGTGTCGCGGGCGAACTGCGACTTCAGAAACTTCCACGACAACTCGTCGTATTCCGACGCGCCCCAAGACGCTACAGACACCGCCTCCGGCCTCGTCGATCTAGCGGTCGTCATATTGCTGACCGTAGTTGCGGCTGCGGACCCACGCTAGAGGCGAAGGTCACCACACAGCCGGAATGCTCTCCGCAGCAAACACACTCGATGCACCGCCGCTCGTCGAAACCAGGCCTTGGAGTCGCGGTAGTCAGAATCGCCACCGATACGAGTGACCTTCGACCCTGGCTGCCTACGTGGCGCCGTGGGAGGTTGTAGTTGGGTAGCGGCAGTGGGCCGACGCTACGAGAGGGCGACGCCACGAGAGGACACTGAATGGCAGACATGGGTGGGTCAAAATACGTTCGCTTCTTCGAGGAAGTCGGCATCGACGACGTGCCGCTCGTCGGCGGGAAAAACGCCTCGCTCGGCGAGATGTACCAGAAGCTGTCCGGGCAGGGGGTCCGCATCCCAAACGGGTTCGCCACAACCGCCGAGGCCTACCGCTACATGTTGGAGAGTGCGGGTGCGTGGGATCGGCTGCACGCCGAGCTTGACGAGATCGACCCGGACGACGTCACCGCGCTGGCGCGCAAGGCCAAACGCGCCCGAGAGATCGTCTACGGCGCCGGGCTCCCCGATGACCTGGCCTCCCAGATCCTGGACGGGTACCGCAGGCTCCGGGACGAGTACGGCGAGGACGTCAGCCTCGCGGTACGAAGCTCGGCGACCGCCGAAGACCTGCCGACGGCGAGTTTCGCCGGCCAGCAGGACACCTATCTGAACGTCAAGGGTGCCGAGAGTCTTCTGGACGCGTGCCGCCGTTGTTTCGCCAGCCTGTTCACCGATCGCGCCATCCACTACCGCATCGACAAGGGCTTCGATCAT
>JBMYXJ010000212.1:0-5247 GCA_049608285.1 Mycobacterium sp.
ATCACGTTTCGAGAGCTATTCAGACCCGAACTCGCCACTACTGCAACATATCCCGCTGGTATGAAATTCGAGACCAATACCCACATCGGCCCGAGGGAACCGGCGACAGCAACGCCGTTCCATTCGCTGGGAGCCCGTTCACCGACCAGGGTTCCCTCTTGGATGTAGGCGGGAGCGTTGGCGCTCGGGATGAAAGTCCACGGCGACACCTGGCTGTTGGCGCTGACCTCGCCGGCACGCCAAGCGAAAACGCCTTCCTGTGCAGGATTCAGAAGCAGCAAGAGTTTCGACCCCGGCGTGGTTCCAAAGTTTTGGTCGGTAACCTTCTTCGCCAATCCGGCTACGTCCGAACTGTCCAGAGTGGTGGATCCGGTTGTCAGTGCATGCGTCAGAGATCCCGAAAATGTCTTGCCCAAGGCCGGGTGCGGGACCATGCCGTCGGCATTGAAAATCCCGTAGCACGGCACGCCAAATTCGTTGACTTCCTCTGTCGGGTCGAACAAGCGCTTGAGCACGGAGGTCGTCGTCAGACGATTGTCAGCCTCAAATGCAGTGTTCGCCAGAGCCTTGATCTGAGCAGCGGTGGCATCCCTTGCGAATTTCCAAGTCCAAGCTTGGCGAGCGTCCCAGTCATCGAAGGTGTATCCGCATCGAATCCCTGTGGGCGCGGGGATGGCAGTTCCGACGCCGAATTCGGAGGCCTGGGAGAATTGGGCAGTCGCGCCCTGCGGAATCGCGTCGCCCATTGTAGTTGTGCGGAATGCCAAGAGACTCGATATCGACGCCCTTTCCGAATTCCAAATCGACAGCGCCGATTGAATTTCCGCGAACACGGTATTGAGGTCGATGCCATCCGCCGTCTGATTGACGAGGACGTCTCCGGCTGTCTGGTAGCCCTTGGCCATTGTGAATCTCCGATCTGTTCCGGAAACGCTAACGCGCACAGCGTCATTAGAAAAGGGTGCAGCGCCAATACTGGGCAGACGCGATCCGCTGTGAACCGTACAGACTCCCCTGGTATCCCTTTCCAAACTCTTGTGCAACCAAAGCGAACCAATAGAAACCGCGCGCCGCCGGAGAATGGCGTAACGTAGCCAATACTACTGTCTAACAACAGAATTCAATACCAAAGTGTGGAAAGAGAGGTAAAGGCTCTATGTCTCGTGTGCTACCCGCCCCACCTGACGGAGTTCGGCTGTCGCCGGTGCCCAATAAGACCGTAGACGATGCGGTCAATTGGCTCCGGTCAGAGTTAGAAATGCCCGTCACTGCCCGCTATATCCGGCGCTGCGTTGCTGATGGCACCCTGCCCTATCAGATCATTGCGCGCCGCCTGATGTTCTCCACCGCCGACCTGTATGCCTGGATCGTCGGCGGAAGCCCCAAACGCAACGCGACTACGTCCCAAGAAAGGACAGCGAAATGACCGATGCCGAACACTGGGCGCGAGTGCTGGCGGCCATGGACTACTCGCCAACTCCCGATGAGGAACTGCGCACCGACGCCAGGGTCGACCAGCGGGATGCCGCGGGGCACGAGGCTGACGGCTACCACTGCAAGTTTCTGCCGTCGGGTGAGCACCATCCCGAGCTGGGGGACCTGAATGCGGTATACGAGATGAGTGCGCGGGTGGCCGGTAACTACCGGGCGGCTGCCTCTGGCATTCAGCACGTCGTCAAGGAGTGGGTGCCGCCCACGCCGGGGCTGAGCCTGCCCTCGTGCGACATCAACGACCCCGCGCTATTCGTGGTCTTCGCGAGAACGCCGCACGCGCTCCATTCGGTGCGCTGCGAGCCTGTGGAGCAGCTTGTGGCCCGCCAGCTGCAACACCGGCAGACGTGTGACTGGTTGCCCTACGCGCCGCAGTGTGCGAGCTATGTGACCGAGTTCTTGATGCTCGCCCGTGGGCAGTACCTGGTTGCCACGGCGGTGTGCTTCGCATGCAAGCGGTGGCTGCTGGCGGGTGCCCCCGATCCGGCCGAGCTTCGTTAGCGCAGGTGGGGCTGTCGCATCCGGGCCGGTTCAGCCCGGAACGGCGCGGAATGGCACGAATAGCGCTGTCCTGCAACCGAACCCAATCGCTCAGCCCCGCCTTTGCTGCGAGAATCGCCGTATAGTAGATCGTGAAAAGGAAGGACCCGGAACATGATTCACGATGAGATCCCACCGCCTGTGGACGGGCTGCCGCTCGACCATGTGCCGAACATTCCCGGCCACGAGGCTGTCTGTCGGCACGTGCATGAGAGGTACAGCATCGAAATGACGCCGCGCTATGTTCGCGGTGAAGCCGACAAAGGTGAGCTGCCCTACTTCATCCTCGCCGGTAAGCGCCACTTCACCGAGGCCGACGTCTATCGCTGGATCATGACCCGGCCCCGACGCTACAAAGGCTGCACCAAGTTCCGGGAGTTCGACCAGGCCCAAGCGGGGCGATCGTGAGCCGCAAGAAGCGCATCCGCAGGCCCGTGAGGCGGATACCGCCGGGGAAGTGGGCGAGTGATCCGAAGCCGCCGAAGCCTCTGATCCTGGCGATTGAGATGGGCATCGACGCCGACAAGCTCGACCAGATCGGCGCGCTCACCCGCTTCATGGGAATGCCGCCCACATGGACGCTATGTGCGGACGGTGACGTGCGCCCCATCAACGTCTACCGCAGCGCGGCGCCAATCCGGCATTGCACGCCGTTGATGGAGGGTGACCGCGTTCTCGGTCTGTGTCACGGAACAGACTGCGGCCTAAGCGAAGCCATAGGCGATCTGATAACGGGGCCGCGGGGCACAGGTCCAATCCGAATACCGGCTTCTGGGCGTTGCTCCCGGATGGACCGGCTCGCCCCCGCCATACAGATCGGGGACGTCCTCGCCTCATCCCCGACCACTCTCTAGACATGGCTGAGGCCCGGTCGCGCCGGATTTACGACCGGGCCTCTCTTGCCGAAAGGAAGGCAACCCCAATGATACCCGGTTACGCCGACGCGTCGCCGATCTACGACGAGTGCGGGTGGCCCCATAACTTTCCCCTTCCGCGTGGCGAGAAGTCCCCGCCCCCAAAGGGTGTCACCGGACAGCGTGCGGAGCTCCCGACAGCTGAGCAGAAGCGGCGCTGGTGCTCAGAGCAGCGCGACGGCAACATCGGCCTCTACATCCCGGATGGCGTGCTGGTCGCCGATATCGATAACTACGCCAAGGGTGACCGGCCTGCTGGGGCTGGGTTGGTGACGATCGCGGCGGTGGAGGCGCGCGCGGGCCGAAAGTTCCCGCCGACGTGGACACTGCGGAACCGAACTGACGGCAGCGAGAAGCGCTTCTACCGAGTGTCGAAGGGGCGGCGGTGGCGCAGCAATCTCGGGCCTGGGGTTGACCTCATTCATCACGGCCATCGGTATGTGAATGCCGGAATCAACCCCACGACCGGTAACCCTGAGCAGTGGTACGACCCGGACGGTAACCCGTCTGAGGTGCCGCCTCGTCCTGAGCAGCTGACCGAGCTTCCCGAGGAGCTTGTCGATGAGGCGATGGCTCCGGTCGGTAGTGAGTACGGGCCGCTGGGCAGCGACTCCGAAGCGCGGCGGGTGCTTGCTGATCTACCCAAGGGTGAGATGTCGGCGTCGGTTCGGCAGAGGCTGGAGGCCGCCATCACGGACCTCAGCGGGCTCAATGGACCCCGGCATGACCGCACCCGCATGCACGTCGAAACCCTCGTCTTGTACGGCAGCTGGGGCTCCTTGGGCGCTGACACGGCCATAGACGAGTTGCGAACGCGGTTCGTTGAGGCGGTAGCCGCTGATCCGAGCAGAGGCGATACGGCCACAGTAGAAGCCGAATTCGATCGGCTGGTGCTGCGGGCGGGTCAGGTGGTCGCCGGCAAGTGTGAAGACGCCCTCGACCGCGAAATCAACCTACTGATGTTGACGTCGCTGGAGCCCGGTGGCGCGTGGCACCCCGACACCCCCAAGCCCTGGCAGGGCCGGGGTGCCGGCGATCCGCAGCCGAAGCGGTCGGTGTTTAAGGTGCTCGGTCCCGCCGAGTGGGCCAAGACCGTTCCCGAACCGGCGTTCCTGATTCGTGGGGTGTTGTGTGCGGACACCTTCGGCGTGAACGCGGGGCCGAAGAAGTCTCTGAAAACTCACGACAACCAAGCGATCGCGTTATCGCTGGCGACGGGTCGGAATCTGTACCTGGATGAGCGGTTCCCCGTGAAGCGCACCGCGCGGGTGCTGTATGTCGTGGGTGAGGGCGGGGAACTGCCGATACGGCGCACCCTACGGCGGATGGCGCGCGCCTATGGGGTCTCTCCTAACGAGATCGCCGACGATCCGGATTTTCCGTTGGTGGTCGCCTTTGGGGCGGCACCCATGAACGCGCGGAACTTCCGCAGCGAGTTCTGCGGGTTGCTCGATGAGGTTCAGCCCGACGTGATTCTGCTGGAGAGCTTCTACAACTTCCACCCCTCCGATGTGGAGGGCGGAAATCTGTATCAGCGGGGGCAGGCGATTGACGCGTTCCACAAGGTCGTGCGGCGGGAACGTGACGGTGCGGTGTCGCTGATTACCGATCACTATCGCTCTACCGGGACGGCCAAGTCGTTGGACTTGGACAGTGTGGCGATGGCCGGGCAGGCCGAGAACGCCGACAGCTGGCTGCTGCGGCATCACCGTTCCGACCCCGACGTGTCCGCCGGGGAGTTCTATCTCCAGGTGGGATTCAACTCTCGCCAGTGGGGCGGCACGGTCTGGAATATTGATTGGCACCTGGGCAGCTTTGACCACGAACTCGGCCATCATGACGGCGAGATCGATTGGGAAGTGCATCCTCCGGATTCCGCCGGTGCGGGTGCGGATATCCCCGAGCATCAGACTGCCCAGGGCCGTAACCGGCTGATCCTGGAATACATCGACGAGCACCCCGACACCAGCAAGACCGCCGCGTGTGACGTGCTGGCTCAGCGGCATGGGATCGGCGACAAGAAGTTCCGCACCGCGTGGACGGAGCTTGAGAACGCGCGGCTCCTGGTGCAAGCCGAAGGCACCGTGAAGCGGCCCTACGGGGAGGGCACCCGTGAGTACAAGACAAAGGTATGGGAGCGCGGGAGTGCCAACTGCGGAACCATCGGCAAGAGTGGTGACGAGTGATGACTCAGCTAACTCTGAAACGGCCTTCTAGGGCCGATTTTCGGGGTAACTCCGACCGGACTCTGACCGAGTTAGCTAGCAGAGTCCGGTTAGAGTCCGGTCGAAACTCCGCAACC
>JBMYXJ010000213.1:0-5231 GCA_049608285.1 Mycobacterium sp.
GGCCGGCGAAGGGCTGGTGAACAGGAGCCCCGCCGGCGCAGCTATCTCGGGAACCAGTTACGCCGCAGCGGTAGTAAGTGGAGTAGCCGCATTGGTCCGCGCCCGATCCCCCGAGCTGACCGCCCGTCAGGTCATGCGGCGCGTCGAGGACACCGCGCACCACCCGGCCGGCGCGTGGGATGCCGTAGTCGGCCGCGGCGTGATCGACGCACTCGCCGCAGTGAGCGACCCCGGTCCTACCGACCCTCGTCAGGCTGCGGCACCCCCGAACGGTACGGCTGGCGTCGAGCCCGTGGTCGAGCAAGGAGCTGAAAGGTGGGCGACTCAGAGCGCCGTCCTCTGCTTCATCCTCACGGCCGGAATCGTGATGCTCTCGGCGACGATGCGACGACTACGGCGAGGCGACGAGACCGTCTCTGGCGACTGACGCGTCGCGGCGGCTGAGTTCGGGTCCGTGTGGCAGCGCGGACAACACCGGCCATGGTGCTGGCTGCGCAGGGGCCGTCAGGCCGAGGCTGCTGGCGGCTTCACCGTCCCGGATTCCATACAACACACCGGTGTCGGTAATGAGGTATAGAGATCCGGCACCTTGCCCGCCGCCGGTGAGGCCAACAGAATGCGCGAACACGCTGCGTCCCGGCGGAACCGCTACGGCGTCCACCGCCGGGCCGTCCGCATCCGCTTGTGCCAGTGCGGCCGGGCGGCTGATCAGGGGCGCGGCTTCGCCGCCAAGAACCGTGGTGGAGGCATCACCTCCGGTCGGACCTGCGCGCCAGCGCGCGCAGACCACGGGAAACTCTGTTGCTCCGCTGCTTTCGGGGAACGTGCCGACGGGTAAGGTTTCGCGGACCGGTACAGCAGCAATGAGATCGGGTGCCACCGTGGGGATCTGTCCTCCGACGTGCGAATCGGTGTAGCGGATCAGGTCTGCGGTTACTTCCCCGATGCGTTGCACTCCGTTGGCGAGGACGACGAAATAGTCTTCTTCCGAATCGGCGTTCGTTCGAACGACCTTGAGCACACTGCCGACCGGGTAGCCGCGCAACCTCCGGGGTCCAGGCGAACCGGCTCCGGGGATGTGCGGTGGCGCGATCTCGGGCGCTTCTGGTATCGCCGACAATATTGACGCGGAGATCGGTTGTGGTGCAATGCCCTCCAGTCGCAGTGCGCGAACCACCGCTGGGTGACGCAGATCCACACGCGCACGTCGGCTTCCATAGAGCAGATAGGTCGTCGCGGCACTTCCACCGCGTGGCCTCACCAGCACTCCAGATTCAGATGCCATGGCAGTATCGGCGATCGGGCCGGCGATGACGACGGTTTCACCGCCTGCGTCGTCGCATACGGTCCAGCTGGACTCCTCAGACGTCAGCGGGGTCGAGATGCTCGCCGGTGCACCGGGTATGCCTAACTGCGGTCCGCGGTGGGCGCTGTCGACGGCTCGCTGGTCGACCATGCGAGGGTCGACCGGCATCCCTGCGATCAATCGCGCCGAGGCCATGTTGAACACCGGATGCAGGACATCGCCCATCTGGACGTACGTCGCGCCACTATCGCGCACGACGACAATAGCGGCGTCCCCGATTTCACCGGCAGGTCTCACCAATGCCACTATTACGCTGACGCCCAATATGGCGGCCGCGAGGATCCCACCTACGGCCAACGAAATCGATTGCGCACGTATCGGATCATCGAGCATGCGAGTATCACCGCGTACCAGCGCATGTTCCATCCGGCGCACCAGAAACCGGTATCCGCTAACGTGCAGCCGTGTTGTTGGTTGCAACAGCCCACTCCCCCTGTTGCCAGGGTAGCGGCGCCGCGAGGGTCGAGGACTCACTTATTGAAGCGGCGCTCGCGCTGAGCGGCGACGCACTCTGTCGATTGCCTGGTGTCGGACGGGGGCGGCGCACACGGACCCGAGGGCTCCTGGTGTCGGACAGGGGCGGTGCACACGGACCCGAGGGCCAGTCCCGGCTGCACCCCCGGTCACGCAGGGGATTATCGGTCTCGTGCCGGCTCGCCACGGTACGTGCAGGCAACCCAGAGTGTCCACAGCGAACAATGCAGCCCTCAAGACGTGCTGACCTGCCTCGACGCCCTGTCGGCCGCCCCGACCGCACCGCGCCCAAGCCTCGGCTAGACAAACTGGAGGCCTCGGCTAGACAAACTGGCTAGCATGACTCGGGTGAAGACTGTTTTAGAGGTTCGCCGGCTTGCCCAAATCCCGTCGCTCGTCAAGACCGTGCTAGCCGCCGCGGTTCTGCTAGTCGCGCCGGCAGTCATCGGCCCGGCAGTCGCACCTACCGCCCACGCCCAGGGCTGCCCGGACATCGAGGTGGTGTTCGCGCGCGGGACAAACGACACACCCGGCCTCGGCAGGGTAGGCGGGGCGTTCGTCGACTCATTGCGTGGTCAGGTAGGGGGCCGATCGGTCGGCGCCTACGCCGTGAACTATCCGGCCACCTTCGACTTCCTCGCCGCAGCAGGCGGTGCCAACGACGCCAGCGCGCACATCCAATACATGATGGCCAACTGCCCCGGCACCAGGCTGGTGCTGGGTGGCTACTCCCAGGGCGCGGCCGTGATCGACATCATCGCCGCGGTGCCCTTCCCAGCCGTCGGATTCAACAACCCGTTGCCTGCTAACGCCCCCGACTTCGTCGCAGCGATCGCGTTGTTCGGCAACCCGACCGCGAAGGCGGAATTGCCGATTACGGTCAGCCCGGTCTGGGGGTCGCGTTCGATCGACCTTTGCGCCGTCAACGACCCGGTGTGCTCGCTCAGCGGCGACGACATCGGCGCCCACAGCACCTACGTAAGCTCCGGTATGACCAACCAGGCCGCCGCTTTCGTCGCGCGACTGCTCTAATGGGTTAGTGCGTTACGGTGTGTTGTGATTTCTGACCGCCCGAGCTGGCGAACCCTGGGGGCACTTTGCACCGCTTGGGCTGCCGCGGTGGCCGCGCTAGCCCTCCCCGTTCCGACGGCCGCCGCCCAGCCCTGCCCCGACGTCGAGGTGGTGTTTGCGCGCGGGACAAGCGAGGCCCCAGGCGTGGGCAGAGTGGGCCAGGCATTCGCGAACTCGCTGGCGCCTCAGCTGGGAGGGCGCACGATGGGCACGTACGGCGTCAACTATCCCGCCAGTTATGACTTCCTCAACACCGCCACCGGCGCGACCGATGCCACCAACCGCATCGCCATGATGGCCCAGCAGTGCCCCGGCACCCGAATCGTGCTCGGCGGCTACTCCCAAGGCGCGGCGGTCATCGACATGCTGGCGGGCGTGCCACCCCTAGGGAACAAGGTGGGCAACATCGGATCTGCCCCTCCACTGCCAGGCAGCCTCAACAACAACGTAGCGGCAGTCGCGGTCTTCGGAAATCCCGCAACGAAGTTCGGCAACCCGGTTTCGAATGCCGGTTCGTTCGCCGGTAAAGCGATCGATCTGTGCGCCGACGGCGACCCGATTTGCTCGAGTGGCCGAAACCCATTCGCGCACACACACTACGAATCCTCAGCATTCATCAACCAAGCTGCCAGTTTCGCAGCTGGGCGTATCTGACTTGAACAGCGCGTGTGGCCAAGCGGGTGTGGCCAATAGTCGCTATTATCGGCCGGGTGATTCGTAAACTGACCTTGGCGGTGGTTCTCGCCGTAGTGGGGCTCATTGCTCCGCTGGTGGCACCGGGCGGCGCAGCGTCGAACCTCGCGGTCGCCTCGGCGGCCCCATGCTCGCAGGTGGAGCTGATATTCGCCCGCGGCCGTCTCGAGCCACCCGGCGCTGGTCAGATTGGCTACGCGCTGGCCAGCGCCCTGCGTGCCAAGACGGGCAAGAATATCGCACTGTATTCGGTGGCTTATCCGGCCGACAGCGAAATCGACATCGGCGCCAATGACATGAGCCAACGTGTCCAGTACATGTCCGCCAACTGCCCCAACACTCGGCTGGTGCTGGGGGGCTACTCACTGGGCGCCGCGGTGACCGATGTGGTGTTGGCTGTGCCCATCGCCGCGTTCGGTTTCACCGAGCCGCTGCCGGCCAGCGCTGACCCGCACATCGCGGCGGTCGCTCTGTTCGGAAATGGGATTGGATGGGTAGGTCCCATCACGAACTTCAACCCGGTGTTTCGTGACCGCACCATTGAGCTGTGCCACGGTGACGATCCGATCTGCAACCCGACCGATGTCGAGAACTGGCAAGAGTACTGGCCCGATCACCTGGCCCCGGCCTACGTTCAATCAGGAATGGTCAACGATGCAGCCAACTTCGTTGCGGCGCGGATTTAATCGATCTCCTCGGCCGCGCGCACGTCTTCTGCAGTGCGCAGGTCGCGGGTGATGCTGTTGCGGGCAGCGAGCTCACTATCGGGCGGATAATCCACCCCTACCAAGCTCAACCCCCGCGCCGGGGCCGGAGTGAAGTCGCTGGACCGCTGCGTCCCGGTGAGCAGCGCAGCGCACCAGGCAACGTCGCGGCGGTGTTCACCGACCGCGAGCAACGCCCCTACCAGTGATCGCACCATGTTCCAGCAGAACGCATCGGCGCTGACGTGCACCGCGATCTGGTTCCCGTCGCGGCTGCAGTCCAGCCGCTGCAGCTCCCGGATCGTGGTGGCGCCGTCCCGATGACGGCAGAACGCCGCGAAATCATGCAAGCCCAGCAGTTCACGGGCCGCCGCAGCCATCGCGTCCACATCCAGCGGCCGCGGCCACGCGGCCACGAACCGCGCGTCCTGGGGTTCGACGCCGTATGGAGCCGTCGACAATCGATAGACATAGTGCCGGCGCAGCGCGGAGAACCGGGCGTCGAAACTTGTTGCTGCGCGCGCGATTTCGAGAACCCGAACATCCTCAGTCAACATTTTGCCCAGCCGACGTACCAGCGGGCCGAACTCGCTCTCACCGCCGCGTCGCGTGCGAGGGTAGGCCTGCGGCAAAGCGTGCATCGGGACGTCCACCTGGGCGACCTGCCCGGTCGCATGGACCCCGGAATCGGTCCGTCCGGCGGCGCGCACTTTTAGCGGCACCTGAAACACCGTCGATAGTGCGGCCTCGAGCAGACCTGCCACGGTGCGCTGCCCGACCTGCGAGGCCCACCCCGCGAATTCGGTTCCGTCGTACGCGATGTCCAACCGAAGGCGGATCTGATCGGGGGAAGGGTGGGCAAGCGCAGCGTGCTCGCCATCAGCTTCGATGGCGAGCACGTCGTCGCTCATACGGTCAGGACT
>JBMYXJ010000214.1:0-5215 GCA_049608285.1 Mycobacterium sp.
CGGTCGCCCGCCAGAGCGCTCAGGACGGCGAAATCCACTCCGGGTCATCCGATCACACCAGTGACAGCGAATCGTCGCTCAGAGAGGCACACAACCCCGAAAGTGGGTACAGATCGTGATTCCGAGTGCAATCACTTCCGACGAGATGGACGCACAAATTCTCGATGCGCTGACCCGAGCCGGGGGCCTGGCCGCGTGGTCCGACATTCAAGAAGAGCTACCCGACTCTGATTACTGGACAAGGGTGGAGGCTGCTGTCCGTCTCTATCACTCGGGGCAGGTCCACTCGGTGAAGGTCGCCGGTCGGACATATATGAGCCTGCCACTCACGATATGAACGCCACTCGCCTGCTGGCAGGTGCCGGTGCGATCGCACTTGGACGGGACCGCCGTCAACCGTCATCGCCCGCCGCGCTGGCACAGCGCATCATCCCGAACTACGTAGTAACACCGACGATCAAACTCATCTCGGATGCTTTCGTGCGCGCCATCGAACAGCCGGACCAGCGCATCATCATCACCTGCCCACCGAGGACCGGGAAATCCGTGCTGGTGTCTCAGGTGGGCATCGCGTGGGCACTGGCGCGTAGTCCCGACTCGTCGGTGATTTTGAAAAGCTACGCCGATGAATTGGCGGGCGAGCACTCACTTGCAGCCCGTCGAATCGTCTCTGATAACTCCGAGTTCCTCGGCATCGACGTGGACACCGAGAAATCAAGCGTCGGCCGGTGGCGGCTGGCAGATCGCCGGGGTGGCCTGTTGGCCGGTGGAATCCTCACCGGCACTACCGGCTACGGGTGTGATCTGCTCGTGGTTGACGATCCCGTGAAGGGATCGACGGACGCCGATTCGGCTGCCTACAGGCGGCGGTTGATTGCCGAGTTCCGCACTTCGCTTCTGTCGAGAATCCATCCTGGCGGGAGCTGCATCATCGTCACCACCAGGTGGCATGAGAACGACCTTGCCGGGGAGCTGATTGCCGAAGGCGGTTGGGAATGGATCAACGTGCCCGCAATCAGCACGGTCGATGTTCCTGACGCGCTTGACCGTGAACCTGGCGTGGCGATGGTAAGTGCCCTCGGTCGCACCGCCGAACAGCTCGGTGAGCTTCGGCGGCAGGTTGGATCTCGTGCCTGGGCGGCGCTCTACCTCGGCGTGCCCTCCGAACCCGAAGGTGGTGTTATCCAACAAGCGTGGATCGACCAGTGGCGCGAATCCGCGGTACCGACGAATCCGATCAAGACAGTGATCGGGGTTGACCCAAGTGACAGCGGTGAGCGCGATAGCTGCGGTTTATGCGTGGCGTCGCTGACTGCCGAAGGCGTCGTCGTCGTGCATCGAAGTATCTCGGAACCGATGACACCTGAGACCTGGGCTCGTCGTGCCATCGAGCTGGCGCAGGACACCCGCGCGACTCAGATCGCTGTGGAAGCGTTTTCGGCTCGCGAGGGGTATTTGTCCGTCGTCAGAAGCGCATTGCAGCGTTATCAGACCCCGCACCCGATAATCGTGACAGCTTGGCGTCCACCGGGCAACGTCTCCGCGCCGTTGGCACGGTCGGCGAAACTGATTCAATCCCTTGAGATCGGTCAATGCCGAATCGCCGGGCGACTCATCGAACTAGAGGACAGCATGACCGGCTGGCACGCCGACCGCCACCAGCCTGACAGCCTGGCTGCGCTCGTCGTTGCATTCGAGACCCTGGCCCCGATGGTCGCGCAGCCGATCACCTTCGCGTCACCGTTGGACATCACGCGCAGAGTCAGCGACCGAGACGTTCGCCCTCAAGTCAGAACACCGACGCCCACACCAGCGACGACACGGCACCTAGCGCGAAGCGTTCGCGGTGATCGTTATGACCCAATGGCTTACAGCCGGGTCACTCGCCGGATTTGAGCCGCACACCCGTTGGCCGTACTCGGGACACGTCAACCATTCGGTACCAACGGGAGGGCGGCTCCAACTCTATTCAAATTTGTCAAACATCAGTCGATAAGTCGATTACGGCGTCGGGGCCATCTCGGCCCGCAGCCGGGCGGCGTCCTGACCTTCCAGAACTTTCTTGACAGTTGCCGGGTACCACCGGGCACCGCCCTGCGCCGTGGGCACCGCGTCGGCATTGAGCCGGTCGGCGATGCGCTGGAAGCTGTGCCCGGTTGCACGGTCGGCCACGATGCCCGAGACAACCTCGGCGGGCAGTGCGGACGGACGACCTAGACGAACACCTTGCGCGCGTTTCACCGACAGCGCGGCCTTGGTGCGATCCGAGATCAGTGCCCGTTCAAGCTCGGCCACACCGCCCATGATCTGAGTCGTGAATCGCCCTGCGGCGGTGCTCGTGTCGATTGATCCATCGACGGCGACGATCCCGCCCCCGGCCCGCTCCACACGATCCACCACAGCCAGCAGCGTGCGCAGGCTGCGGGCCACGCGGTCGGACTTCGCCACCATCAGGGCAGCGGCGGCACCTTGCTCGACAGCAGCCAAGGACGCGGCCAGTCCTGGCCGGTGGTGAATGTCCTTGCCGCCGCTGACACCCTCGTCGGCATGCCATTCCACAACGTGCCAACCACGCCGTGTCACCTCGCCTTCGATGGCTGCGCGCTGCGCTTCTAGTCCTGCGCCTGACTGCGCCTGCTCGTCGGTGGACACACGAACATAGGCGACGACCGAACCGGCAGGCGCAGTGCGACGACGCGCACTCATGCCGCAGGCTCGGTCTCGGTGATGGTCTCGCCCAGCTCTGAGTCCACCCAGTCACCGAAGCCGACGCGGTAGGCGATGGGGTCGACTTCCTTCAGCGCTCGGGCGGTGGAGTACGTCATCCCACCAATGGCAGCGTCGCCGTATATCGCGTCGAGCATCTCGTCGTAGCGCTCATGCAATTCGTAGTCCGAGATCCCTTCGCCGGTCGCGATCTCCCAGTAGTCGAAGTTGCTCATGGTTGGTGTCCTTTGCGGGTGTGGTTGACGGGGTGGGTAGCTGCGGTCACTGGTATTCGAGTGCGCCGGAGTAGATGACGGCTTCCTCCCACGCATCAACCGACGAGATGGTCGGGCTGAGCGGAGAGGCGGACCACAGCGCGGCGGCTGCCAGGAGAGCGACGAGAGCGTAAACCTTATGTCCGAATGGTTTATTCATGCCTCTGAAAATACCGTCCGAGTCCGGCTATGGCTCCGAATACCTAAGCGGGCCAACTGCTTTCGAAGTCACAAAATTTTTCCGAATCAAATTCTGACTTAGCAGATTTCGGTAGGCCAAGTTCACACGGAGCCGCGCTGCACCCCCGTGTGGTGCAGTGGCAGCCATGACCGATCCCGCAGATTTGCCTCCGGCCCGATGGCAGTCTCGCCTCGCCGCTCTCAAGAGCAACGGTGCGTCCGACGACGATCACCGGGTTGTGGAATGCCTTACCGCTTTGAGCTATTGGAGAGTTCGCCGGGTGGTCGACTCTGAGCGTGGGCGACTTGCTCCCGAGCACGTCGCCGCCCTGGCCGACATGTTGCGCCATGCACACCGGGCGGTGCCCGCGTGACTGTCTTCGCCAAGCGCAGCCGCGTCACTGTGGCAGCACCCGAGCCCGTCCGCACGCAGGCAGAGAAACGGGACCGGAGGCGTCGGTGGCTGCGCGCCACCTACACGGGCGATTTCGACCTCACTGTCGAGATTCGCGAGATCCTCACCCCGCTCGCCAAAGAGGCCGCGAAGCTGCCTTGCCCGCAGGTGCTAAGGCCTGAGATCGACGCGGTAGCCGACACCGTGCACGAAATCGTCAGCACAGTAATCGGGATGCTGGCCGAGTCCCGGCACCTGGACGACGGTGCACACACCAGAACGGCTAGAGCTGTGCGCGATCTGGCTCAGCGGCCCACAGCGCCAGAGATCACCGACGAACAGATCGCTACCGGGAAGTGGGCGGCGGTGCTGGTCCGCATGACTCAACACCAGGCCGCAGACTTCGCAACATACCTCGGTCGTGCACTCCCACCGGGACACCCGAGGCTGACAGGGCCATCGGCATCTGAACGGCTTGTGGCGGCGCTGCGGGTTCTCGATGAAGCATCGTTGACCCTGCACCGGAGAATCCCGAAAGCGGCTGCGCGCCAATCACTACCGAGCATCGAAGCATTTAACGAGGCCAAGCGCGCCCAGCGTGACGCAGACCGCGCCGACGCGGCGGTGTCCAAAATGTCCAGAACGAAAGTGAGCACCACCCGATGACCTCATTGAACCCCGTCAACTTCACACCACCCGAGGTCGGCCCGATAAACCCGTGCGGTCTCTATGCCGCGACGACGTTCGTAGAGACCACAGCCGCAGAAGCTGCCCGTCGCTGGCTCCCGAGCGGTGTCCTGGTGGGGCCCATCAACTACGGGACGGAGAACGGATTCGGGATCTGGGGAGCACCGTGGTGTGTCTCCCCTGACGATCTCGACCCCGAGGACATCAAAACCGGCACCCGACCGGATCATTCAGAGATCGTGCCCTGGTCCGGGACGACCGTCTACGGGTTCGACCGCAACCTCTGTGGTGATGAAGCGATGGAATCACCAACTGCCCAGGTCCGCGCCGAGGTCAAGGCCAGAGCCCGCAGAAATCTTGAAATGAACGAGGAAACAGCAGTCAGCAGGCAGTTCGGCGCTCTGCTACTCGCCCAAGCCGGGACACCGACCGAAGTCGATGATGTAGTGGAAGCGGTCGGCCACGTCGAACAGGCATTCGCCGCCACCGGCACGGCCGGGCTCATTCACTTGCGCGCCGGACTCTTGGCTGTAGCCGAAGCCGCACACTTGGTAATCCGCGACGGTGCAGCCCTGCGGTCGCCCGCAGGTCACCGCTACGTGTTCGGCGGCGGCTATGCCGCAGCTCCGCTGGGTGACACCATCATCGGGACCAGCCCGGTGTTCGGCTGGCGGGACGAAATCGCGCAACGCGACACCATGAAGCACTCGACCAGTGAGTACATCGCGATAGCCGAGCGATCAGTGCTCGTCGCCACCGAGGCCCTAGTCGCCGCGGCCGAGATCACGAGCGCATGAGCATTATGACGAACCCTGTCGGAAGCGAAAATGGTTGATTTTGAAAAAAAGAAGAAAATTTCTTACCACAAAAATTACATTGTTGCATGGCGTTTTTTCTTTAAAAATGCAGGCTCATAATCTTAAATAAAAAAATATCTGTATTTGTAGCCGTAGCTGAAAAAATATATCTAATC
>JBMYXJ010000215.1:0-5197 GCA_049608285.1 Mycobacterium sp.
ACCACGGAGCCGAACTCGCCGATCGCTCTGGAGAACGCGAGGCCCGCACCCGACAGGAGCGCGGGGAGCAGAGCCGGGAGTATCACCCTGGTGGCGATGCTGTGGTTGTTGGCACCCAACGACGCCGCAGCTTCTTCGACCTCGCGGTCCAATTCGAGCAGCACCGGCTGTACGGAACGCACCACGAAGGGCAGGGTGACGAACAGCAGCGCGATACCAACGCCCCATTTGGTGTGTTGGAGGTGGATCCCCACCGGGCTACCCGGTCCGTAGAGCGCCAACATGACCAGGCTGGCAACAATGGTGGGGAGCGCGAATGGCAGGTCGATAACCGCGTCGACCAGCCGCTTACCCGGGAACTCGTCGCGGGTCAGGACCCATGCGACGACAAGACCGAACACCGTGTTGATGACGGTCACACCGGCCGCGATCGTCAGCGTCACCCGAAACGAAGCAAGCGCCGCGGGTGAGGTCACGGCATCCCAGAACGCGTCCCAGCCGCCCCCTGCGGATTGCCATAGGATCGCCGCAAGCGGGAGTAGCACGATGATGGATAGCCACATCGTGGCCGCCCCGACCCGCAGGGATGTGCTCCCATACCTGGGCTTGATCAGCCCTGGCCGGGGACCGTGCTCGTCGACCGCAGCGGTCATCCGGTGGCCTGCTTGTAGATCTTGGTGATGCTGCCGTTGTCCTTGTCAAACAGCTGCGAGTCAACCTGCTCCCAACCGCCCAGGTCTTCGATCGTCCACAGCCTCTTTGGCGCCGGGAACTTGTCCAGGAAGTCAGCTTGCACCCCGGGGTCGACCGGCCGGAAGTTGGCCTCTGCCCACAATCTCTGAGCCTCGGGGGTGAATTGGAAATTAACGAAGTCCGTCGCCTCCTCCTGGTGCCGGCTGGTACTCACCACGGCCACTGGGTTCTCGATCTTGAAGGTCTGTGGCGGATTGACGTATTCGAGGTCGAAGTGCAGGGCCTCGCTCTCATAGGCCAGCAAGACATCGCCGCTGCCCTGCTTGAACACATCGGTGGCCTCGCGACCCGAACCGGGACGCAACGTGATGTGGTCGGAGACCAACTCGGTGACGAAGCCGATGCCCGCCGCATGATCCTGTCCGCCGTTGCTGGCCCAGGAATAGGGCGCCAGTAAGTTCCACTTGGCCGCACCCGAACTCAGCGGGCTTGGCGTGACGACCTCGATTCCTGGCCGCAGCAAATCGTTCCAGTCGCGAATGTTCTTGGGGTTCCCCGGGCGCACGGCGAGCGTGACCACCGACCCGAACGGAACCCCTTTGGTGGCGCCGGCATTCCAGCCCTCGTTGACCTCACCAGCCTTGACGAGTCGAGTGATGTCGGGCTCCACAGAAAAATTCACTACGTCGGCGGGCTTGCCCGATGCAACAGCCCGCGACTGGTCGGCGGAGGCTCCGTATGAGCCGGTGACTGCGACTCCCTTTCCTTGCTCGGTGGCCTCGAAAGCCCGGGCCACCTTCGACCACCCGGGCTCTGGAACTGCGAAAGCGACGAGGGTAAGAGTGGTCTCGGCGTCAGACGCCCCACGCTCCCCACCCACCACATCGCTGGGCCCGCCCGCGCAGGCAGTGAGAACCGTCGCCGACATTGCGAGCGCCCCCGCCATGCGCCACCACGACGCGTTCGTTGGGTTCCTCTGCATTGATGACCTTCCCGGGTATCTCAATCGGAGTCGGGGCCCCGGACGCGGACGGGTCCCGGAAGTGGGCGGGTTGCCTGAAGGTTCGGTGAACGCATGCGCGCCCCAGCCGTCCCCCGACACCAGACCGCGAACGGGCAGGCAGTCAGCGGCAACAACAACAGACATCTGCAGAGGCGCGCGACCCCACGGCAATGAGGGCCACGACATGGCCGCTGCTGTTGCCGGACACCGTCTGCATGGCGCGAAGCCTAACAGAGGGCTGGCCGTACCCGTCAGGGCTTTCAACGCAGATCAGCGGGTGAACAGCCACATCACGATGACGAGAACGAGTAGCGCTACCAGTGCCAGCGTGACCCGCGACCGCGGCAACCCGCTCATGCCCGGCCGCCGCCGCGGGTAAGGCCGCCACCGTCAGCAGGTTTCTCCTCGGAACGCCGCAGCATCTCGCGCAGTCGGATCCCACTACCCAGCACACCGTCGAGCAGCAACGCGATTCCATAAGCCAGCGCGAGTGCCACCGGCATCACCGCCAACGTCTGAGCAACGAAGGGTAGGCCGGACAACCACAGCTCTACCCCGTCCCACCAATTGAGAAAGGCGCCCATTCAGTCAGACTATGCGTCAGTCGGCTGCGAAAAACACCGGGCGTTCGGTAGACGACGGGGCACCCGGCAGTCGATGATGTGCCAATGGTTCTTCAGCATCCCGTCGACGCGTCCGATGGAGCACCCCACGATGGCCAGCCACCCTTCGCCGTGGCTTCCCAGCCGGCTCACTCCGGGAGCGCACTGCGCAACCCGTTCCCGCCTATCGCCGACTATGGGTTCCTGTCGGATTGCGAGAACACGTGCCTCATCTCGTCGGCGGGCTCGGTGGAATGGCTGTGTGTCCCGCGGCCCGATTCACCCAGCGTCTTCGGCGCCATCCTGGATCGCGGCGCGGGACATTTCCGGCTCGGGCCCTACGGGGTGTCAGTGCCCGCGGCCCGTAGGTACCTGCCGGGCAGCCTGATCCTGGAGACCACCTGGCAGACCCATACTGGCTGGGTAATCGTGCGGGAGGCCTTGGTGATGGGGCCATGGCACGATCTCGAATCCCGGTCTCGCACGCACCGTCGCACACCGATGGACTGGGACGCTGAGCACATTCTGCTTCGCACCGTGCGGTGCGTGAGCGGCACCGTCGAGTTGGTGATGAGCTGCGAGCCGTCGTTCGACTATCACCGCGTCGGCGCCACGTGGGAGTACTCCGCTCAGGCGTACGGTGAAGCGATCGCGCGCGCGACCAAGAATCCCGACTCGCACCCGACATTGCGTCTCACCACCAACTTACGCATCGGGCTCGAGGGCCGCGAAGCTCGCGCACGGACACGGCTGAGCGAGGGCGACAACGTGTTCGTCGCGCTGAGCTGGTCGGGGCATCCGGCCCCGCAGAGCTATGACGAGGCTGCTCAAAAGATGTGGACAACCAGCGAGTGCTGGCGTCAGTGGATCAACGTCGGCGACTTCCCCGACCATCCGTGGCGGTCTTATCTCCAGCGCAGCGCGCTGACCCTCAAAGGCCTGACCTACTCTCCGACGGGTGCGCTGCTGGCCGCCCCGACCACGTCGCTTCCCGAGACTCCCCACGGTGAACGCAATTGGGACTACCGGTACGGGTGGGTGCGCGATTCCACGTTCGCGCTATGGGGCCTCTACACGCTGGGCCTGGACCGCGAGGCCGACGACTTCTTCGCCTTCATCGCCGACGTGTCGGGCGCCAACAACGGCGAGCGGCACCCGCTGCAGGTGATGTACGCCGTGGGTGGGGAGCGCAGCCTGGTCGAGGAGGAGCTGCCCCATCTGTCGGGGTATGACAACGCCCGCCCGGTGCGCATCGGAAACGGCGCATACAACCAGAAGCAGCACGACATCTGGGGCACCATGCTCGACTCGGTGTACCTGCACACGAAGTCGCGCGAACAGATCCCCGAGACATTGTGGCCGGTGCTGAAGGAGCAGGTCGAGGAAGCCGTCAAACACTGGAGGGATCCCGACCGCGGTATCTGGGAGGTCCGCGGTGAGCCGCAGCACTTCACGTCGAGCAAGATCATGTGCTGGGTGGCCCTCGACCGTGGCGCCAAGCTGGCTGAATTGGAAGGCGCGAAGTCCTTCGCGCAGCAGTGGCGGGTGATCGCCGACGAGATCAAGGCCGACATTCTTGAACACGGCGTCGACTCACGGGGAGTTTTCACCCAGCGCTACGGCGACGATGCGCTGGACGCATCGCTGCTCCTTGCGGTGCTGACCCGGTTCCTGCCGCCCGACGATCCGCGAATTCGGGCGACAGTGTTGGCGATAGCCGAGGAACTGACTGAAGAAGGGCTGGTGCTGCGGTATCGGGTGGAGGAGACCGACGACGGCTTGTCCGGTGAGGAAGGCACCTTCACGATCTGCTCGTTCTGGATGGTTTCGGCGCTGGTCGAGATCGGCGAGTTTTCCCGGGCCAAGCATCTTTGCGAACGGTTGCTGTCGTTCGCGAGCCCGCTGCACCTGTATGCCGAGGAGATCGAGCCGCGGACCGGACGGCATCTGGGCAACTTCCCCCAGGCGTTCACCCACCTGGCGCTGATCAATGCCGTGGTGCACGTGATCCGTGCCGAGGCGGAGGCAGACAGCTCCGGGAACTTCCAACCCGCCAACGCCCCGATGTAGCGCGAGGGCTACCTCCCGGCGGCGTTGTCGATCATCGCGCTCGCGATCTGTTCAGCCTCATCGGAGATGTTGTAGCCGCACGCCCACGCCTCGACTGTCAGGTTGCTTACCAGCGACAACGCATGTTGGCAGGCCCAGCCACCAGCACCGGTCTGACTGGCTGTCTGGACGATCATCGTGTCTTCGACATCGACGTCTTCGAGATCCCATAGGTAGTCACCGTCTGCCACTTCGACCGCGTTGTTGGCACAGGCCTGCCAGGCCGCAGAGGAGCTGTCGAAGAAGCCCTGGGCGTTCTCGGCGGCCGGATACAGCACCGCGGTCTGCTCTACCCAGTGATCGTTGTCGTCATCGAGTTCGCGCGCTACCTGATCGCGGACCGCCGTCCAATCTGTGCCCTCGTACACCGGTTCCTCTGCTCCGTAGACCGCAGCGAGGCAGTCCGGATCGGAGACGTCCTCGGAGTGATCGGTCATCTCACGTAAGTCACTGGTGACCTTCATCTGAGTCGAGCCGACGATTCGATTGAGCTCACGGATGGACAGCAGGACGTCGTCCAGGTCAGCCTCTTCCAAGGGAGGAACATTGACCATGGCGGGATCCGGACTCGGACGGCTCGCCGTGCCTTCCACCGTGCTGACGCAGGCCGAAAGCAGTGCCGCTGCCGCGATCACCGTGCTCGCGGCGCTGGCGCGTGGGATCCAACGAATGCAGTTCACCGAGCTATCCAAGCCAGCCACCGTGACATTGTCTCTCACGCGAGATCGCTCCCGCCTGCCGGTCATGGCAATGTCAGCGCCCCGCAGAAATCTTGTCGAGAATCAGTTCG
>JBMYXJ010000216.1:0-5189 GCA_049608285.1 Mycobacterium sp.
GCGGCGATGGCCAACGCGCTCAGGCCCAACGCAGTCGTGTCGATCCACGGCGACGGCGGTCCGGCCACCGGGCGCGGCTTCCACATCCTGTATGCGGCGCCTCCGCTGAACGCGGCACAGGCGGGTCCGTCGGTGCGGTTAGCCCGGACGATGCGCGATCAGCTGGCCGGCTCGGGAATCCCCCCCGCCACCTACATCGGCTCGTCAGGGTTGAATCCGCGAGCCGACATCGCGGGGCTCAACCTGGCGCAATACCCATCGATACTCGTCGAGCTCGGGAACATGAAGAACCCGGCCGACGCCGCACTGATGTCGACGGCCGAAGGACGCCAGAAATACGCCAACGCCGTTGTCCGCGGGATCGTCGCATTCCTCAGCTCCTAGAGTTAAAGCTGGCCCGGGGGTCCGTTAAGCATGCAGCCACAGCTGTGATTTCGCTTTCACGACCGTGAATGCGCCCTCGGCGAAGATCAGCCGGCTTCTACCTGCTTTTTGAGGTTGTCCAGCACCTCTTCCTGAATCTTGCGCAGCCCGGGCGGAGCGAACGTCTTCTCGAAGAAGCCGCCGATGCCACCCGCCCCCTGCCAGGACGTCTTGACGGTGACCGACGCACCCGGACCAGCCGGCGCGACGGTCCAGTTGGTCACCATCGACGAGTTCGCATCCTTCTCGATAACGGTGTGACCAGCAACGTCGATCGCAGCCTTGACGTCACGCGAGCGCGACTTGGTGGCTTGCAGCTTCCAGCAGACCACGGTGCCGGCACCCTGCCCCCCGTCGAGCACCTGGTAGTTGCTGTAGTGCGCGGAGAGGATCTTCGGCCGCACTGTCTGATAATCCGCGACTGCCGCCAGTACCTTTTCGGGCTCGGCATCGATCAAGACCATGCTGGTCGCGCTGACCTGTCCCATCAGTGCAAACTCCTTGTCAACTGTTGTCCAGAGGGGGCGACTTCGCTCGTGCGCGGTCGCATCGACTGCAACTGCGGACTAGCGTATATGTGTGTCTGTTGCCTCGACCGATGCACGGGCGGCTCACACCGACGGCGTGCAGCGGCTTCTTACTAGTTACCGGGCGATTCCTGCCGGCTCAGCTATCCGGCTGGCCAAGCCGACCTCCAACCTTTTTCGCACCCGCGCCAAGAGCACCGCGCCAGGGCTAGACACCTCTGGACTGACCGGTGTAATCGCGGTCGATCCGGATGCGTGCACAGCCGATGTGGCAGGCATGTGCACCTATGAGGACCTGGTGGCGGCCACACTGCCCTATGGCCTGTCGCCGTTGGTGGTGCCCCAGCTCAAGACGATCACCCTCGGTGGTGCAGTGACCGGACTGGGTATCGAGTCAGCATCATTCCGCAACGGCCTGCCCCACGAGTCGGTGCTGGAAATGGACGTCATCACCGGCACCGGCGACATCGTGCGCACCGCACCCGACAAGCATTCCGACTTATTCTACTCCTTTCCGAATTCCTATGGCACGCTTGGTTATTCGGTTCGTTTGAAGATCGAACTGGAACCGGTGAAGCCGTTCGTTGAGCTTCGGCACCTCAGGTTTCATTCGCTGACCGACCTGATAGAAGCGATGGACAGGATTATCGAGACGGGCGGACTCGACGGCGACCGAGTCGACTACCTCGACGGTGTGGTGTTTAGTGCCAGCGAGAGCTATCTGTGTATCGGTATTCAGTCAGCGACCCCGGGCTCAGTTAGCGACTACACCGGCAGCAACATCTATTACCGGTCGATCCAGCATGAGGACGGTCAGAAACACGACAGACTTACCATCCACGACTACCTGTGGCGATGGGATACCGACTGGTTCTGGTGCTCGCGAGCGTTCGGCGCGCAGAATCCGCGTATCCGCCGCTGGTGGCCGCGCAGATATCGTCGCAGCAGCTTCTACTGGAAACTCATCGGCTACGACCAAAGATTCCGTATCGCCGACCGGATCGAGATGCGCAGTTTTCGATCGCCTGGTCGCTCACTACAGGAACGGGTGGTCCAAGACGTCGAGGTGCCGATCGGGCGGACCGTCGAATTCCTGCAGTGGTTCCTCGACAACGTGCCGATAGAACCGATCTGGTTGTGCCCGTTGCGACTTCGGGACGAAGGAAACTGGCCGTTGTATCCCCTGCGCCCACGCCTCAGCTACGTGAACGTAGGCTTCTGGTCCTCCGTGCCCGTGGGCCCCGAAGCTGGCTATACCAACAAGATGATCGAACGCAAGGTCAGCGAGCTCGACGGGCACAAGTCGTTGTACTCCGACGCCTACTACTCGCCTGAGGAGTTCGACGAACTCTACGGTGGTGAGATCTACCAGACGGTGAAGAAGACCTACGACCCCGACTCACGGCTTCTAGACCTATACGCGAAGGCAGTGCAACGCCGATGAGCGCTTGCGCGAAGAGGAAAAGACACCCGATGAGCACTTGCGCGAAGAGAAAAAGACACCCGATGAACGCTTGCGTGAAGAGGAGAGGACAGCGATGACGACATTTAGGGACCGCGTTACAGAAGCGGCAGACAACTCCGAGCGCAGGCTCTCCCTGGCAGAGATACTGGAAATCTTCGTAGCCGGCCGGATGCCGCTGAAGTTCACGGCCTATGACGGCAGCACCTCCGGCCCCGACGATGCGACCCTCGGGCTCGATCTTCGAGCGCCGCGCGGGACGACCTACCTCGCGACCGCTCCGGGCGATCTCGGGCTGGCGCGGGCGTATGTATCCGGCGACCTGGAACTCCTCGGGGTCCATCCGGGTGATCCCTATGACCTGCTGACGGCGCTGGCCGAGAAGCTGATCTTCAAGCGCCCACCCGCCCGTGTCCTGGCCAACATCGTCCGGTCTATCGGTATCGAGCACCTCAAGCCGATCGCACCACCTCCTCAGGAGGCGCTACCCCGCTGGCGCCGGTTCGCGGAGGGGTTTCGGCACAGTAAGACCCGCGACGCTGAGGCCATCCAGCACCACTACGACGTATCCAACACATTTTATGAATGGGTGCTCGGCCCATCGATGACCTACACGTGCGCGTGCTACCCACACGCAGATTCCACGTTGGAAGAGGCGCAGGAAAACAAGTACCGGCTGGTATTTGAGAAGCTGCGGCTTCAGCCGGGTGACCGACTCCTGGACGTGGGCTGCGGCTGGGGTGGCATGGTGCGGCATGCCGCGCGGCACGGCGTGAAGGTGATCGGTGTGACGCTGTCCAAGGAGCAGGCCGCGTGGGCGCAGGAAGCTATCGCGCAGGAGGGTCTGGGCGATTTCGCCGAGGTGCGCCACGGCGACTACCGCGATGTTCGCGAGTCACAGTTCGACGCGGTGTCCTCGATCGGGCTCACTGAGCACATAGGCGTTGCGAACTATCCGGCCTACTTCCGTTTCCTCAGATCGAAGCTGCGCACGGGCGGACTGTTACTCAACCACTGCATCACCCGCCACGACAACACGCTTGGCGCGAGTGCCGGGGGCTTTATCGACCGCTATGTATTCCCGGACGGGGAGCTCACCGGTTCGGGCCGCATCATCACCCAGATGCAGAACGCTCAGTTGGAGGTGCTGCACGAGGAGAACCTGCGTCATCACTACGCGTTGACCCTGCGCGACTGGTGCCGCAACCTTGTCGAACACTGGGACGAAGCGGTCGCCGAAGTGGGGCTCGCGACCGCCAAGGTGTGGGGTATGTACATGGCCGGATCCCGGGTTGGCTTCGAGCAGAACGCAATTCAGTTGCACCAGGTGCTTGCGGTCAAACTCGATGAGCGGGGCGGCGACGGCGGGTTGCCGTTGCGGCCCTGGTGGTCGGCGTAGTCGGGCGACGCTCTGGCCGGGAAGTACCAGCCGCGTTGAGCAGCCTGGCCACGTCAGGATCCCGACCGAATCGTGGACGTCCGCCACGCTAAGCAGGCAGACCACTTTAAGCAGGCCGACCGCATTGTGGACGTCCGCCGGTTTTGACAAACCCGACCGCGTTGAAAAGCCCGACCGCGTTAAGAAGCCCGGCCAGTGGTGAAGGGATTAGGCTCACAGGATGGTCCGGTTCCTGCTGCGAGTCGCTGTGTTCCTCGGGTCTTCGGCGATCGGATTGTTGGTGGCGGTCTGGTTGGTTCCGGGCGTGTCGTCGTCCGCCCTGGGATTCATCACCGCGGTCGCGATCTTCACTGTGGCCCAGGCGATCCTGTCGCCTCTATTCCTCAAGATGGCGAACCGGTACGCGTCGGCGTTCCTGGGCGGCATCGGGCTGGTGTCGACCTTCCTCGCGTTGCTTCTGGCATCGCTGCTGTCCAACGGCCTCAGCATTCACGGCGTGGGATCTTGGATCGTGGCCACCGTGGTGGTCTGGTTGGTCACCGCCCTCGCGACAGTCGTCTTGCCGGCCCTGCTGCCGCGGGACGAGAAGAAAGTGGAGTGAGTCGACCGACCGGTAGCTGGGTGGTCTCAACTCTCGATGCGCCGCGCCCCTAGTTCGTTCTGCAATAACTCCAGCGCGGCTTCCTCAGGATCGCGCCGCGGCACCTGAGGGTCAACCGTGCCCGCCTCGGCCAGCATGGTCTCTTCCTCATCGTCGGTCGGCTTCGTCTCGGCCGGGGTCTTGGGCGGTTCGGCGGCCGCGGCCGGAGGTAAATGCGCTGCGCCGGCCTCACACCGGATTTTCCAGTTCACACCGAGCGCGTCCTTGAGCGCTTCCCGAATGACATCCGCGTTGCGCTGTTCGCTCAGGCGTTTCGCGAGCGGCGCCGATTCATGGCTGAGGACCAGCGTGTCGCCATCGACGGTACGCACCACCGCGCCCGCAAGCATCACTTCGGTCGTGCGGCTGCGTTCGCGGACCTTCTCCCGCACCGTCGTCCACATACTTCGTACCGCGGCGGCGTTGGGTTCAGCGTCCGTTTCAACTTCCCCCGGTGGTGCCGCCGGAGCCTCCCCCACCCGCGCTGCCGGAGCCTCCTCCACCCGCGCTGCCGGAGCCTCCTCCACCCGCGCCGGAGCCTCCTCGACCGGCGCGGCTGGCGGCCGTACGGGGGGTACCCCTGGTCGCCGCACCGTGGCCGCCGCCGGTGGCCGCACCGAGGACGCCCCCGGGGGCGGAGCAGAAGTGACCGGTTCGGGTTCAACGACTTTCGCGGGCGGCGGAGACGCTGCAGCTTGCTCCTGCGCCCTGGGCGCTGGATCTGATTCAGATCCGGCG
>JBMYXJ010000217.1:0-5188 GCA_049608285.1 Mycobacterium sp.
CGCGGCGCTGAACTGCACTCCGGAGTAATTCTCGACCCGCGCTGTGGACGCACCCACCACGATGACATCGGCCAGCTCACGCAGCGCCCCGAATAACATGCGGTCGCCGTTACCGCCCAGGTCACCGGACTTGCCCCCGCTTGTCGCGCCGCCGTCGATGGAGGCGATCATGTTGCCCCGCACCCAGCACGACCGCAGTTTGTCGGGGTAGGCGTAGTACTGGCTGAGCCGGTTCGCGCCTATCCGGCCGATCCGATCCAGCGTCGCGAATTGGGCCCCGTCACCCTCGGCAGACATACGCAGAATCACAACACGCCGCTAAGGTGCCTGCATGCACGGGTCAAGCGATGTAGGGCACCTGGTCGATCGCCATCCAAGCGTCACACCGGAGCGGCTTATCGCTCAGCTTGTCCCGCCGCCCACATTCGCTGATGTCAGCTTCGAGACCTACATGCCCGACCCGGGGGAGCCGTCACAGGCCGCGGCGGTGCACTCCTGCCAGCAGTTCTGCGAGCAAGCCGCGCAGCGCCGAGAGGGCAAGAAGAAGCTGTTCGGCAGGCGTGAGGTGCTGCCGGGGGTGGGTCTATACCTCGACGGTGGATTCGGTGTCGGCAAGACACACCTGCTGGCGTCGTCGTACTACGCGGTTGCCGGGCCTCCACGGTTCAAGCGGGCGTTTGCCACGTTTGGCGAGCTCACTCAGCTCGCGGGAGTGTTCGGGTTCGCCGAGTGCATCGACCTGCTCTCTGACTACGTGCTGGTCTGCATCGACGAATTCGAGCTCGACGACCCCGGTAACACCACGCTGATCTCGCGGCTGCTGTCTCAGCTCGTTGAACGTGGCGTCTCGGTTGCAGCCACCTCAAACACGCTGCCCGAGCAGCTGGGCGAGGGCCGGTTTGCCGCGCAAGATTTCCTGCGGGAGATCAACACGTTGGCCTCGATATTCACCACGGTGCGCATCGAGGGGCCCGATTTCCGGCACCGTGACCTGCCACCGGCTCCGCACCCGCCGAGTGACGCCGAGGTCGCTGAACGTGCCGGCACAGTTCCCGGCGCGACGTTGGACGACTTCGATGCGCTCTGCGCGCACCTGGCAACGATGCATCCGTCGCGCTATCTGACGTTGATCGAGGGCGTTACCGCAGTGTTCATCCTCGGGCTGCACCCAATAGATGACCAGAGCGTCGCGCTTCGGCTGGTTTCGCTAACCGACCGGCTCTACGACGCCGGCATCCCGGTGATGGCCTCCGGGGCAGCGGTGGACACCTTGTTCAGCGATGAGATGCTCGCCGGCGGTTTCCGCAAGAAGTACCTGCGGGCCACTTCGCGGCTACTGGCGTTGACCGCGGCGGGTCAGGCCGGGCGCACCATCACGTAGTCGTGCTCGAGGTGGCAGCCGAGACGCAAGGTCCTGGTGCCGGTAACGGCAAAGCCGTGTTTGGTGTAGAAGCGGTGCGCGCGCTGGTTGTGCTGGTTGACCCCGAGCCAGACGCAAGCCCCACCGAGATTGCTGGCCTGGTGCAGCGCGGCCGATATCAATGCCGCGGAAACGCCGACGCCGTGGGCCTCGGGCAGCACGTACAGCTTCGACAGCTGCACGGCCGGGCGTGTCGTGACTGCGAGCGCGACGTCGTCGTCACCGTCATCTCCGGGGAGGCCGCGAACCACCATGGCGTAGCCGATGATTCGCTCGCGCTCAGTTGCGGTCAGCACTGCGCGATCGGGGTCATCCAGGTAGTCGCCGAACCGGCCAGGGGACAGGTTCTCTTCGATGAACGCCGCGACGTCCTGCGGGGCGACGGAAGGGGGACAGGCCAACGGAAAGGTGCGTGCCGCGACATCTGCGAGCTCGGCAAGTCGAGCCCGGGTGGCCGCGTCAATTTGCGTGCTCATGGGTGTTGCAGCATCTGGGCTTGGGTCATCGAAGGGGCGCTATCCAGCAGACACGATCTCGGCCCGTCACCTGGGGGGGGGTGACGGGCCGAGTTTATCGGGGGGGTTTATATCTTGCTGGTATTGAAGTTAAGGCGCGAAGCTGAGAACGGCCTAATAGAGACCTGATAGATAGGCCATCACTTCGAAGCCATTCCTGCCAGATCGACGTCGGAGGACCGGAGAAATCCCGCAGGCCGGCTCGGTACGATCCGGCAGTGGACTCCGACACCCCGCCGACCACCGAGCCCCTGCGTGCACATGAGCCGCCACCTGCCGAGTTGGTGCTCGACGGCCGCTACCGGTTCGGCACCTACAACGGCCCGATCGAGCGGATCAACCCGCTCGACGTCGTTACGGCCGCCGGAGCTCGTGGCCGCCTGCAGCGCGCTGCGCGCAACGCCCGGCTCAAGGAGTGGGAGGCCTTTCAGCTTGGCGACGACGCGGTGTTTGTGCTCGGCGCCGTCTACGACACAAAGGCGATCTCGCTGCTGCAGGTGCTGGTCGTCGACAAGCATGCGGCCACGATCCGTCGCTGGGAGCGCAAGGTGCCAACCTCGATGGTGCACGTCGCTCGCGGCCTGGACCACACCCGTTCGCACGGTCACGTAGGACGCTTCTCGGTGCAGCTCACCAACGAGATGGACTCTGGACTCATCGCGGTGGACGCGAGCCATCCGGGGCGCGGTGCTCTGCCGCCCCTGGAGTTGCACGGCGCCGGGCGCTGCGGCCCCGGAGAGGCCGGGCACCTGGTGATCTGCCACCCCTTCGCCGACGATCGCGCGCTGTACTCCCACAAGACGATGATGCCGTTCGCCGGCTCGCTTCGTGCTGGCGCCGAGTTCAGCGTGTTCGACCCCGACCGTTCGTTCATGATCCTTGACGATCACCACGGGGATTACCCCACTCCGATGCAGTACGACTGGGTAACCGCGGCCCGCCGTGGCGAGGGGGGCCGGGTAGAGGGCTTCAACCTGACCGACAATCAGGTGCGCGACCCGCAGCGTTACAACGAAAATGCCGTCTGGCTGGGCGACCGGGTCCACCGCTTGCCCGCTGTCCACGTTGAACGACCCGACGGGCCTTGGGGTACCTGGATCGTCCAGGACGCGGACGGGTCGGGACAGGTCGACGTGCGATTCACACCGACCGTTCGTTCTGAGTTGCATGTCGGCCCGCGTCGTTCGCTCGCCGAGTACTACGCCCCCTACGGTTGGTACGAAGGCCGGATTCACAGCGAGGAAGTCGACCTGTCGGTCGATGGCATGTTCGGTGTGGGCGAACAGAAGTTCATTCGGGTCTGAACCCGCGACCGCGGGCTTGCTCGGTGGTGTCCAGTAGGCCGGCGTCCCGACTAGTGCTTCCCACTCGCGGTGCGCGAGCAAGGCACTCGAATCGTTCGGCGCGAAATCATAGCTGCCGCGCCGGCTCCACGGCATAGTGAACTCCCGCGGTGCTCTTGCGGGAAGCGCGGAAGTTGTTGCAACGTGGACTCCCTAGATCGGTTGGGGAGGACTGAAGGGGGCTGAAGGGTTGAAGGCGGCAGCCTTGACGGCTTTGGCGGCGCTGGCGATCGCTGCGGTGGGTGGGACGTGTGGCGTGGCAGACGCTATGCCGCATGATCAGCCCCAAAGGCCGATGATCATCGCACATCGCGGCGGCACGGGTGACTTTCCCGAAAACACCGTTCTGGCGATAACAAATGCCGTTGCCTCTGGTGTAGATGGTCTATGGCTGACCGTTCAGGTCAGCAGCGATGGGGTTCCGGTGCTGTATCGGCCGGCCGATCTGGCGACGTTGACAGACGGCACGGGACCTGTGAATTCGAAGACAGCTCAGCAGCTGCAGCAGCTCAATGCCGGCTGGAATTTCACTATGCCCGGCGTCGATGGCTATCCGTACCGGCAGCGAGCTGCGCCTATACCAACGCTAGAACAAGCCATTACCGCCGCTCCAGCCGATATGCCGCTGTTTCTAGACCTCAAGCAGATACCGGCCCAGCCGTTGGTCTCGGCGGTTGCGCAAGTATTGAACAGCACAGGAGCCACTGAGCGGTCGACCATCTTTTCCACCGATGCACGCATAACGGACGCAGCATTGGGGCTGCCGGGACTGCACGTGGCCGAAAGCCGTGACATCACCCGTCAGCGTCTTCTCAACGTGGCATTGAACTTCCGCTGTGATCCGCCCCCGTCCCCTGGGGAGTGGGCCGGATTTGAACTGCATCGCGAGGTTAGTGTCACCGAAGAGTTCACCTTGGGCGTGGGTGTCTCCGAGGTGAGCGCGCAGTTGTGGGACCCGGCTGCTGTCGAGTGCTTCACAGCGCGGACCTCCGGCATGAGAGTCATGGGTTTAGCAGTGAACACTGTTGATGAATATCGCCTGGCTCAAAAAATCGGGCTGGACGCTGTGGTTGTGGACTCCCCTCAAGCGGCCCAACGATGGCGTGAGGGCTAGCTGAGTCGGTCGGCTGACTCAGCTTCGCCAGGAAAATAATCAACTGGGATGCCACTTCAACCGAATTCCCGGCCCCAACGCACAACCCCCGGAGCGCGACCGGGGCTAACAACATGCCCGAACACCAAGGGAAACTCAAGTTGACTTTGCGAGTCAAGTCATACATCAAGAGTCAAGTCATACACCAAGAGGAGGGCGGCGAAGATGCCAGTCGGATGCAGTCTGAAAGGCCCTTCCAGCCCGGACTAGGAGCGGCTCATCGAAGTGTCGGGCCACAAGCTGAAATCCGATCGGTACACCTGACTGGTCGAAGCCCCCCGGTAGCGTGATCGTGGGATTTCCGGAGAAGTTGAACGGTGCGAGAAATCCCAAGAGGTTCGGCAGTTCCTCTGGGTCGGTCAGCAGGCGCGCGATGCGATCGAGGGTCAGATCCGCCAGCGAAAGGACGGGGATGATGAGGAGGTCGACGTCCTCAAAAATCGCTGCCAGTTTCCCTGCGAACAAACGCCTTTCGCGCTCGATGCGGGCTACATCCATGCCTGACACTGCGTGCCCGGCATCGAGAAGTTGCCGAACAAACGTGCCGTATGCAGCTGATTGGGACGGAAAGGTCCGTTCGTGTACGACTGCGGCTTCGGCCCCCACGTAGGTACCCCATGAACTTGCCAGCGAAACCGTGGGCGGCAGCACCACTTCGTGACTGCCCGCGCCGAGGCCGGCTAGGGTTCCTAAGGCGTCGTAGACCACTTGCGCCACTGCGGAATCAGCCGATTCGAGCGACTGGGGGTCCCACCCG
>JBMYXJ010000218.1:0-5109 GCA_049608285.1 Mycobacterium sp.
ACGGGCTGCAGCGGCACGCGCCCGCGCCCGCGAATCCTAACGAAATGGTCCGTCGGATGGGGCGAGCGAAGCGACGGGAGAAAACGGATGCGGCGAGCGAAGCGACGGGAGAAAACGGATGCGGCGAGCGAAGCGACAGGAGAAAGTTAGATGACGACGATCGCGTTCTTGGGATTGGGCAACATGGGCGGTCCGATGGCCGCCAACTTGGTTACCGCCGGTCACCAGGTGCATGGCTTCGATCCGGTGCCGGCCCTCAGTCAAGCGGCAACCGACAAGGGTGCCAAGGTGTTCGGCAGTGGCGCCGAGGCGGTAGCCGATGCTGATGTGGTGATCACATCGCTGCCCAACGGCGCTGTGGTGAAAGCTTGTTACGCAGAGATTCTGCCGGCGGCTCGCAAGGGGACTCTGCTGATTGATACTTCGACCATCTCGGTCGACGACGCCCGCGACATTCACCAGCAGTCGTTGGCAGCTGGGCTGGCCCAACTCGATGCCCCGGTATCGGGCGGAATCAAAGGCGCGACCGCGGGCACGCTCGCTTTCATGGTCGGCGGTGAGGATGCCGATGTCGAGCGCGCGAAACCCATTTTGGATCCGATGGCGGGCAAGTTGATTCACTGTGGGGCCTCAGGCTCGGGACAAGCAGCCAAGCTATGTAACAACATGGTGTTGGCGGTTCAGCAGATCGCGATCGGCGAGGCGTTCGTGCTCGCCGAGAAGCTGGGCCTTCCGGCGCAGTCGTTGTTCGACGTGATCACCGGAGCCACCGGCAACTGCTGGGCGGTGCACACCAATTGCCCGGTGCCCGGCCCGGTTCCGACATCACCGGCGAGCAACGACTTCAAGGCCGGCTTCGCGACAGCATTGATGAACAAGGACCTCGGCCTGGCGATGGCCGCGGTGGACTCCACAGGGTCATCTGCGCCACTGGGCACCCACGCCGCCGAGATCTACGCGAGGTTCGCCGAGTCCAACAAGATCAACGCCACATTGGACTTCAGCGCCATCATCGAGCAGCTCCGCAGCTGACCGGATCGAGGCCGCCGTTCATACTCCCCTGGCAACGAGTCACTCTACGAACTACCCGCCGCCAACGCCGGTCTCAAGACAGCTAGGCGGCCGACGGCCGAGGGGTCTCTTGCCACTTGTCGTGCACAGCCTGACATTCGGCCACCCGCAGGGGCGCGCCGGCAGTGTCGTCACCGTCGATCAGTACGGTCGCCAGCCCGGCGACGTTGGCCTTGCGCTGATTGGCCTGCGAACCTGCGAACGCGAGGGTATCTGCGGGGGTAGCGCCCAGGTCGGCCAATGCGACCTGGTAGGGGTTCGCACCGGGCGCGGCAGGAAGGTCGTCGGCGGTCACGATAGTGCTCACGATGCCCACACCGACCAGTTCGCGCACAAGCGGTTCGACCCAGCTGTGCTGGCCGCTACTCACGACCCCGATCGCGATGCCAGCGCTGACGGCGTCAGTTATGAGGTCGGCCAGCCCGGCTCGCCCCACGATGTCGGCGTCCAGGATCGTCTCGGCCAGAATCGTCTCCTTGGCCGCGCAGACCTCGTCAACTAACAGGTCGGCCAGCACATCGCATTCCGTGTTCACCCCGCGCTTGCGAAGTTCGGCGGCCACGCGGCGCCGTCCATCCGGGAGGGCCAGCAATTGGCGGTAACGTGCGACTGTCCACTCGATCTGCAGACCGAGCGCAGCGAACGCGGCGTTGTAAGCGGGAAGCTGGCCGGCGCATTCGACGTCGGCGATCGCGTCCAGATCGAAGATCAACGCGCGCAGCGGCTGCACGGTCACGTCACTGGGCCGGGGCCAATCCCACCAAAATCGGCCGGCTCGCCATGCTCGCTGCTCTGTGGGCTGCATACAGGACATGGTCGTACAACTCACAGCTAGCACGCCTCCCCCATTAGGGGGATTCGCCGCGCCAACATGGCAGAGACCGACAGCAACCGCCTCTAAGGTGGGGCATTTAAGGTAGGGCGGTGGCAACCTCGCCGGTGCGGATCGTCCTTGTCGATGACCACGAGATGGTCATCGAGGGACTCAAGGCGATGCTGGATGCTTTCGCCAGCCGGGTCACCGTCGTCGGCCAGGCGGTCGGGCCCGAACACGTGCTCAGCGTGGTGGGTGACCTCGATCCAGACATCGTTTTGTGTGACGTACGGATGCAGGGGTCCAGCGGTCTGGACGTGTGCCAACAGCTGCGGGCCCGCGACCCTGACCGCAAGGTGGTAATGCTGTCTGTCTACGACGACGAGCAGTACCTCTTCCAAGCGTTTCGAGTCGGGGCCGCGGGATACCTGCTCAAGAGCATCAGCAGTGAGGAGCTGGTGCGGCAACTGGAATTCGTGCACGCCGGAGAAACGGCGATCGACCCCGGCATGGCGGCTCGGGCGGTGGACACCGCGGCGCGATTACAGCGCGATGAGTTCTGGCCCGGCGCTCGTCAGGGACTCACTCAGCGGGAGAGCGAGATTCTGTCGTTCGTCGTCAACGGCCTGTCCAACCGGGCCATCGCCAGCAAGCTGGTCATCGGCGACGAAACCGTAAAGACTCATTTGAGCTCGATTTACCGCAAACTCGGTGTGAACGACCGGACCGGTGCGGTAGCCACTGCCCTGCGGGAAGGCATCTTTCAATGAGTCCGTCAGCGCGTCCGCTACTGACCGCCGATCGTGAGTTGACCCTACTGAGGGAGCTCATCGAGGCCGCTTCCAGCGGCCCCGGCGTCGAACCGCTGGCGGCAGCGGCCGCGCGGATCATCACCGCGGCCACCGACAGCGACGTGTGCTTCGTGCACGTTCTCGACGACACCGAGCGGTCGCTGACGCTGACGGGGGCCACACCGCCCTTCGATGCCGAGGTAGGCAAGATCCGGCTGCCGCTGGGGCATGGCATCTCGGGTTGGGTGGCCAGCAACCGCAAACCCGTGGTGATCATTCGCGACAAGGAGTCCGACCCGCGGTACCTGCCCTTCGAATCGCTGCGCGGCCGGGATTTCACCTCGATGGTGTCGGTGCCCATGGAAACAGCTCCGGGCGGGCTGGTCGGGGTGCTCAACGTCCACACCGTGGCCCAGCGCGACTTCGAAGATCGTGATGTTGAGCTGCTGCTGGTGATCGGCCGGCTGATCGCCGGTGCGATGCACCAGGCGCGCCTGCACCGACAGTTGGTGTCCCGCGAGCGCGCACACGAGAACTTCGTCGAACAGGTCATCGAGGCCCAGGAGCTCGAACGGCGGCGGCTGGCCGGGGACATTCACGACGGCATCTCTCAGCGCCTGGTAACGCTGTCCTACCGCCTCGACGCGGCCGCCCAGGCCGCCCGATCCGTTCATGACCGCGATGCACTCAACGAACAGCTCGACCGGGCCCGCGAGCTGGCTGCGCTGACGCTACAAGAGGCCCGCGCCGCCATCAGTGGTCTGCGGCCCCCGGTGCTCGACGACCTTGGATTGTCGGGCGGGCTGGCGAGCCTGGCACGCTCGATCCCGCAGGTCGGCATCGATCTGGACATCCGCACAGACCTCGCTGAAACCCGGCTACCCGACCACATCGAGCTCGCGTTGTACCGCATCGCCCAGGAATGTCTGCAAAACGTTGTCAAACACGCGGAGGCCACCCGCGCGCGACTGACGTTCACGATGATCAGCGGCAATCGCGGAGACGCGGCCCGGCTCGAAATCGTCGACGACGGAGTCGGTTTCGACACCTTGGAGCATCCGCTGGGCGGCGATGAAATGGGCGGCTACGGCCTGTTGTCGATGGCCGAACGGGCCGAAATCGTCGGCGGCAGACTCAATATCCGGTCGCGTCCGGGCTCGGGCACAACGGTCACAGCGACTATTCCGGTTCCGGCGACCGCAGCTGAGGTCGCCGCCACTTCCTCGTGAGCGCAGCCATCGCTGTCTTTCTGCCGACGATCCCCGGCCTTTGAATAGCCGTTGGCAACCCGGGGTCAGAAATCGCCGGCGTTGCGACGCAAGGTCTGGATGGACTCCGCTAGCGCGCGGGACTCCTCGGTAGACATGCCGATGTCAGCGAACACGCTTTCGTTTAAGGTCACGGTCGCGTCCGCAACTGTCGAGCGGCCCAGTTCGGTGATCTGCACAAGCGTGGTACGGCCGTCGGTGGGATGCGGCAGCCGTTCTACCAGCCCGTCGGATGCCAGCCGCCGGATGGCGTGCGTGACGCTGGTGACATGCACCTGTAGGCGGTCCGAGGCTGCCGTGATCGGGAGCGCGCCAGTGCGGCTGAATGCCAGTAACCGGAGCAACTCGAAGCGCGAGAAGCTCAGGTCGTAGGGGCGCAACGCCGCCTCGACGCGGGCGAGCAGGATCTGGTGTGCACGCATTACCGAGGTCACTGCGACCATTCCATCGGCCACGCAGCCCCAACCAGCGCGCTCCCAGTTGGCGCGCGCGACCGCAATGGGGTCGCGCGCCATGTGGGACTGCGCTGGGGGCAGTACTGAGGGCGGTACTGAGGGCTGTTGAGAGGCCACGCCCCTTCATACCGCATACTGCCGGGCCCCGGAGCACATCGAAATCAGACGAACCGCAGAGCCCCGGCGCGGCCTTACTTCGACGGCGCGGTCAAGATTCGGGGCCCATCGTCGGTGACGGCCACGGTGTGCTCCCAGTGCGCGGCGCGCGAGCCGTCGGCGGTCACCACCGTCCAGCCGTCGGAAAGCAGGACGGTCTTGGTCGTGCCGAGGGTGAGCATCGGTTCGATAGCCAGCACCGAGCCCGACCTTAGATAGGGCCCACGCCCGGGGGAACCTTCGTTGGGCAGGAACGGATCCATGTGCATCTGCCGCCCGATCCCGTGCCCCCCGTAGCCCGCGACGATGCCGAACTTTCGGTCGTAGCGCGCCTCGGCGGCTCGCGTGCCGAGCTCGATGGCGTGAGAGACATCAGTCAGGCGATTACCCGGCACCATCGCCTCGATGCCGGCCTCCATCGACTCTCGAGTAGCTCCCGAAAGCACCTCGTCGGCGGAGATGATCGTATCGACGCCGAAAGTGAGGGCAGAGTCGCCGTGCCACCCGTCGAGAATCGCACCACAGTCGATCGAGACCAGGTCGCCGGCGGCGAG
>JBMYXJ010000219.1:0-5103 GCA_049608285.1 Mycobacterium sp.
TGCGGACAATTGCAGACAACCTCGAGTCGCCCCGAGAAGGCCGGCCCGAATGCGTCGACGGCCGTCGATCGAAGCTGCCGGAGTTAGTCCGGCAGCCACTACCGAAGACCGCGAGTTCGGGCGGTACCTGTCGTGTCACGCGGGGGTAGCGCCCGCGGAACTGCGAGGACCACACCCGATTGTTCGCGCCCTATGGCTGGCGAACGCACTCATCGTACATCCCAACATGTGCGCAAACCCTAATCCGGGCCAGGAGCAGGCCCTGGGGAACATTGCGGCCACGCGCCCAAGGCAGGCGACGAGGTCGCCCTCTAGCTACGGGCAGCCCACTGCACTTTGGCATGTCCCGAAGAAACCCAGTGTCAGCGGCGTAAACCTAGGCGCTCGATCAACGTGCGGTATCGCTCTACGTCGATCTGGGCCACGTACTTCAGCAACCGGCGGCGACGGCCGACCAGTAACAGCAGCCCACGTCGCGAGTGGTGATCGTGCTTGTGCATCTTCAGATGCTCGGTCAGGTCTGAGATCCGCTTGGTCAGCAATGCAACCTGCGCCTCCGGCGAACCGGTATCGGTGCCGTGCAGTCCGTACTGGCCCAGGATGTCTTTCTTCTGTTCGGCAGTGAGCGCCACGAAATAACTCCATCACATCGGTCCGCGAATAGAGGCCGGAGATTGTCTTGAAAGATCTCCGACATGCGCAGCCACCGCGAACTGCAGCAAGCGCAACGTCGGCGGCGAGTCTAACAGCGGCGAAGGCTGGGCAGCGAATCGTGATCGCTGCGCTCGGAGGCAACTATGGCTGCGCGGAGAGGATGGCCCGGGAACGTTGGGCGTCGCCATCGATGGCCGCCACCAGCTCAGTCACCGAGTCGAACTTTTCCTGCCCTCGCAGACGCGCAACGAAGTCGACCGCTACATGCTGGCCGTAGAGATCGGCGGTCGTATCCAATACGAACGCCTCAACAGTGCGCGTGCGGCCGGAGAAGGTCGGGTTGGTTCCGACAGAAACGGCGGCCTGATAGCGCTCGCCAGGGGTGATGGTACCCACGGCTGGGCCGCGCCCGAGGACGGTGAACCAGGCGGCGTACACCCCGTCTGCGGGGATGGCCGAGTAAATGGGTGGAGCGATGTTGGCTGTGGGGAAGCCGAGCGCTCTGCCGCGACCTACACCGCGGACGACTACTCCCTCGACCCGGTGGGTACGGCCCAACGCCTCGGCGGCCGCGACCATGTCACCGGCATCGACGCAGGACCGGATATAGGTAGACGAGAACGTCACCGTCTCGTCCCGGGTGGATTCGGCCACTTCAAAAACCAAGGGCAGGGACTCCACCGCGAAGCCGAAGCGGTCACCGGCGCTTCGGAGCAGGTCCACATTGCCTGCGGCCTTCTTGCCGAATGTGAAGTTCTCACCGACGATGACCTCGACCACGTGGAGCCGCTCGACCAGCAGTTCGTGCACGTAGCGGTCGGGAGTGAGCTTCATGAAGTCGGCAGTGAATGGCATAACCAGAAAGACGTCGACGCCCATCTCCTCAACCAGCTCAGCCCGCCTGGTGAGGGTAGTGAGCTGCGCTGGGTGGCTACCGGGGAATACGACCTCCATCGGGTGCGGGTCGAAGGTCATCAACACCGATGGGACACCCCGCGAACGGGCCGCCTTCACGGCCCGGCCAATCAACTCCTGGTGTCCGCGGTGGACGCCGTCGAATACGCCGATCGTGAGGACGCATCGGCCCCAGTCGGTGGGGATTTCATCCTGCCCCCGCCAGCGCTGCACGCACTTAGAGTACGGCCACCGCACAACGACAGGCCACCAACACCAGCAGATCAGGTGATGACTGCCTAAGCTTGTCCCGTGAGTCCGGACGGAGAGCCCCGCGATCTGACGACGGTTGCACAGGACTACTTGAAAGTCATCTGGACCGCCCAGGAATGGTCACACGAGAAGGTCAGCACCAAATTGCTCGCCGACCGAATCGGGGTGTCGGCAAGCACTGCCTCGGAATCGATCCGCAAGCTCGCCGACCAAGGGTTGGTCGATCACGAAAAATACGGCGCGGTAACTCTGACCGACGCGGGAAGGCGCGCCGCCCTGGCGATGGTGCGGCGCCACCGCCTCATGGAGACCTTCCTCGTACGCGAGCTCGGCTACAGCTGGGACGAAGTACACGACGAGGCCGAAGTGCTCGAGCACGCGGTCTCCGACCAGATGTTGGACCGAATCGACGCCAAACTGGGCCACCCGACTCGCGATCCGCACGGGGATCCGATACCCGCGGCCGACGGCCGGGTACCAACGCCGCCGGCCCGCCAGCTATCGGCCTGCCAGAGCGGCGAAGCGGGCACCGTCGCGCGCATTTCCGACGCCGATCCCGAAATGCTTCGCTACTTCGACACCGTCGGGATCAGCCTGGACTCCCGACTGCGCGTCATTGCCCGCCGCGACTTCGCCGGGATGATCTCGGTGACCGTTCAAAACCCCGGCGATGCGGGCGGGGGCGCTGACCAGGACTCCAGAGCCACAGTTGAACTGGGAAGCCCAGCTGCCCAAGCGATCTGGGTCGTCTCCTAGGAGGATTGCCTCATGGCCAAGCTCGAGTTATCGCGGTCGCTGTCGATGCCTGCCGACCAGGCTTGGGCGCACGCATCCGATCTGGGGACGCTGGGCGACTGGATGACGATGCACCAGGGTTGGCGTTCGGATCTGCCCGAAGAACTCAGTGTGGGGACCGAGGTGATCGGGGTAGCCGGCGCGAAAGGCATGCGCAACCGCGTCACCTGGACGGTACGCACATACGATCCGCCTTCCGCTCTCGAGATCAGCGGCCAGGGCGTCGGCGGCACCAGGTACTCGTTGACATTGAAGGTCGCTTCCACCGAGGAAGGCTGCACGTTCACCGTCAGGATGGATTTGGGCGGGGCTCCGTTGTTCGGCCCCATCGGCGCCGCCGCAGTGCGTGCGATCAAGGGCGATATCGAGAAGTCGATCTCGGCGTTCCAGCAGCTCTACTGCTAGCAGAGTCGCCAGAGTCACAGCGTCGCAGGCCGCACCACAACCACGCTCTTCGTCCGTGAGCCGGCATCCTCCAGCAGAGCGATGACCCGTCCGTCAGCCGCCGTCGCGGCGTAAACACCACCCAGACCGGCCGGCCGCAACGCGCGCCCGTGGCTGGCGTCTTGCGCCTCGGCCTCGGTGAGGTCTCGGCGCGGGAAGGCTTGCAGACAGGCCTCATCGAGGCTGTAGGACAGCTGCGGGGCCTCCTCAAGCTGCTCCAGCGTGCGGGCCTGGTCCAGGCCGAATGTGCCGACACGGGTGCGTCGTAGGGCGGTGAGGTGCCCGCCTACGCCGAGCCCGGCACCGACGTCCCGGGCAAGCGCGCGCACGTAGGTGCCGCTGGAACAGTCGACTGCTACATCGACATCGACTGCGCCGTCCACGCCGTCGGGCACCTCGGTGCCGCGCCGCACATCGCACATCTCAAAACGGTCGATCCGGACTCGACGTGGCTTCAACTCGACGGTGCGGCCCTCCCGAACGAGTTGGTAGGACCGCTTGCCATCGACCTTGATCGCGCTGACCGCCGACGGGACCTGATCGATATCCCCGCGCCACTGCGCAATAGTGGCTTCGATCTGTGCATTCGCCAAGTGGTGCGCCGAAACCGACTCGAGGACAGCTCCTTGCGCATCTTCGGTAGAAGTTGTCTGCCCAAGACGGATCGTCGCCAGGTAGGACTTGTCCGTCGCGGTCAGGAGACCGAGGATCTTGGTCGCCCTCTCGATCCCCACGACCAGCACTCCGGTGGCCATCGGGTCGAGCGTCCCGGCGTGCCCGACTTTGCGAGTACCGAAAATTCTGCGGCATCGGCCCACCACATCGTGGCTGGTCATTCCGCCTGGCTTGTCGACTATGACCAATCCAGGGCCGACCAATCCGCGGCTGCCCAATCCGCGGCTGCCCAACCCGGGGCTGCCCAACCCGCGGCTGCCCAACCCGGGAACCGGACCGTCCGCGGCCATCACAGCACTATCGCGGTCAGTACGATCCCCTCGCGCACCGACCACCGTCCAGACAACGTGGTCAGCGGTGGACCTGACAACGCGGCGGGGTCAATGAGGATTTCAGAGGTGAACGAGCCCGACTGTCCCGCCGCATCGATGTCGAACACGATGTGCGCATCCTCGAAACCCAGCCACCGCCGCGTCAACGGAAACCACGCCTTGTAGGTTGCCTCCTTGGCGCAGAACAGCACTCGGTCCCAATGGACGTCAGACGATAGCGTTTGCACCTCGTGACGTTCAGCGGTAAGGCTGATCGCGTCCAGCACGCCGCGTGGCAGCACATCGTGCGGCTCGGCATCAATGCCCACCGATCGGATCTCCTTGCCCAGACCGACTGCTGCGCCACGGAAACCCTCGCAGTGGGTCAGGCTGCCGACGACACCGTCGGGCCAGCACGGTTCGCCCTTCTCGCCCTTGAGGATCGGCACCGGCTCGATTCCAAGGTCCACCATCGCCTGGCGCGCGCAGTACCGCACGGTGATGAACTCGTTGCGCCGCTTGGCCACCGATTTGGCGATGAGCGGCTCCTCCTCGGGCAGCGGTGCGAGTTCCTTGGGATCGGTGTACAACTCGGCTGCGGCCAGCGCATCATCGAGGAAGCCGGGCAGCACCCCGGCGAGCAGATTTGCCGCGATCATCCCCGGCGACTCGCGATCCGTTCTTGCAACTTCACTGCGTGATCGCGCATCTCCTGGGTGATCTGGAAGTGCCCGCCAAACTCGTTGAGGTAGCCAGGAGCGTAATTCGGGTCAGGCAGAATCTGGCGCATCCAGCGATACGGCCTGCGACGCCGCCATTCCCGCGGGTAGCCGACCGACACCTCCTCGAACCGCACGCCGTCATAGAAGGTGGTCCGTGGAATGTGAAGGTGTCCATAGACCGAGCAGATCGCGTTATAGCGAGTGTGCCAGTCTGCGGTTGCGGTAGTTCCGCACCACAGCGAGAACTCGGGATAGAACATCGCGTCGCAGGGTTCGCGCACCATCGGAAAGTGATTGACCTGGACAGTCGGCATCATCCAGTCCAGATCTTCAAG
>JBMYXJ010000220.1:0-5097 GCA_049608285.1 Mycobacterium sp.
TCGTCGCGGGCCTGGCGTTCGGTTCGATGACCAAATCGCTGCTGGAAGCGGCCGAGGACAACGAACTGCTCGCCCGGGTTCTGGCGGCCCAGGGTAGTGACGGTGTGTACACCACGATGTCGCAGTTCCTCGCCGCGGCAGCATGCGCCTACTCCGTGTCGGCTGTGCTGCGCGTGTACGCCGACGAACAGTCCGGTCTCGGCGAGGCCGTCCTCGCCGGGTCGGTATCGCGCTGGCGATGGCTGCTCACCGCAGTGGTGTCGGCGGTGCTCGGCTCTGCGGTGCTGATGTTCTTCGCGGGCTTCGACAACGGTTTGGGAGCAGGACTGACGCTGGGTGAACCACATACCGCCCTGCGACTGACACTCGCCGGCCTTGCATTCATACCGGGCCTCGCAGTGCTGGCCGGGGTCGCCGCGCTCGCAGTGGCGCTACGTAGCACTTGGATCGGCTGGCTCGCCGTGACGTTCGTCGTCCTGTCGCTCTACCTCGGTGCGCTGCTGCGCTTGCCGAGCTGGCTCATCGATCTATCGCCGATCGGGCAGACCACGGTCCCCACTGAAGTGCCCGTCGCCACGTTGATCGTGATGGGCTTCATCGCAGCGACTTTCACCGCGGCCGCAGGATTCCTATACCGGCGCCGTGACGCCGCTTGAGGAAGCACCGCAGTCCGGCTCTCTGAGGCGTGCAGCCGAAGGCTAGATCCAGACGCCCTTACCGACAGCGACGACGCCGCCGGCACTGATCGAGAACCGTTCGCGGTCCTTGTCCACATCGACCCCGACCATCTCCCCAGGGCCGACCACCACATTCTTGTCCAGGATCGCGTGGCGCACCACCGCCCCCCTCCCGACGCGGACACCGGGCATGATGACGCTGCCCTCAACGATCGCACCATCATCAACCACGACGTTCGACGACAGCACGGAGTTGTGCACCGATGAAGCCGAAATGATGCTGCCCGCGCCGACTACGGATTCCTGGGCCGATCCGCCGTTGACGAACTTGGCGGGCGCCAGGTTCTCCGAGCTGCCGCGGATCGGCCAACGAGTGTTGTACAGATTGAAGACCGGGTGAACTGAGACCAGATCCATGTGTGCGTCGTAAAAGGCATCCAGCGTTCCGACGTCGCGCCAGTAGCCGTGGTCACGTTCGGTCGCGCCGGGCACTACATTGTCGGTGAAATCGTAGACCGAGGCCATCCCGTCGGACACCAGCCGCGGGATGATGTCACCGCCCATGTCGTGGTCGGAATGGTCGTCGTCGGCATCTGCGCGGATCGCATCGATGAGGACACCAGTCGTGAAGATGTAGTTGCCCATCGAGACGAACGTTTGCTCGGGGTCATCCGGTACTGAGGGCGGCTCCGCTGGTTTTTCCACGAACGCCCGGATCCTGCCCGAGTCGTCGGCGTCGATGCAGCCGAACGCGGACGCCTCTGAACGCGGCACCCGGATCCCGGCGACAGTCGCCCCAGCGCCGCTCTCGATGTGCTGGTGGACCATCTGCTCGGGGTCCATCCGGTACACATGGTCGGCTCCGAAGATGACGATGAAGTCGGGGTCCTCGTCGTAGATGAGGTTCATCGACTGGTAGATGGCGTCCGCCGAACCGGTATACCACCGCGGCCCGAGCCGCTGTTGGGCTGGAACAGGCGTTATGTACTCCCCGGCAAACCCTGACAATCGCCAGGTCTGTGAAATATGGCGATCCAGGGAATGCGATTTGTATTGGGTGAGAACACAAATGCGCAGCAATCGGGCGTTGACGAGATTCGAGAGCACGAAATCGATAAGCCGATAGGCGCCCCCGAAAGGAACTGCGGGCTTGGCGCGGTCCGCTGTCAATGGGTAGAGCCGCTTGCCCTCCCCGCCGGCCAGGACGATGCCCAACACGCGCGGCGCTTCCCTCATCCCCCAAACCTATCGGCACCTCAGGACCCACGGCTAGCCACCCACACTATTGGCGGCCGCGGTCATGTTTTGCCAGAACAGGCAATTGGTGATGGGGCGCAACGAATCGCAAAGTTGGATACGGTCACACCATGCGGGTGGCGATGATGACGCGAGAGTACCCACCCGAGGTCTACGGCGGTGCAGGCGTTCACGTCACCGAGCTGGTTGCGCAGTTGCGGCGCCTCTGCGAGGTTGACGTGCACTGCATGGGTGCTCCGCGGCCGGAAGCCACCGCCGCCCCGCCCGACCCCGCGCTGCTGGGCGCCAACCCGGCGCTGTCGACGCTGTCCGCCGACCTCAACATGGTCAATTCGGCCGCAGAAGCTACCGTGGTGCACTCGCATACCTGGTACGCCGGAATGGCCGGGCACCTGGCCGCACTTCTCTACGACGTGCCACACGTACTTACCGCGCATTCTCTGGAACCCATGCGGCCGTGGAAGGCCGAGCAGCTCGCCGGTGGCTACCGCATATCCTCGTGGGTCGAGAAGACGGCCCTCGAGGCAGCCGACGCCGTGATTGCCGTCAGCTCAGGGATGCGAGAAGACGTGCTGCGCACCTACCCGAGCGTCGATCCCGGCCGTGTGCATGTCGTGCGCAACGGCATCGACACCCAAGCCTGGCATCCGGTCGCATCGACAGGAGAGGATTCGGTCCTCGACAGACTCGGCGTCGACCGCTCTCGCCCGATCGTCGCGTTCGTCGGCAGGATCACAAGGCAGAAGGGGGTGTCCCACCTTGTGGCTGCAGCCCACCACTTCGCGCCCGACGTCCAGTTAGTGTTGTGCGCGGGCTCCCCCGACACCGCTGAGATCGCCGCGGAGGTGGCGTCCGCGGTACGGGAGCTCTCCATTGCACGCGGCGGGGTCTTCTGGGTGCGTGAAATGTTACCGACCTCCAAGATTCGCGAAATTCTTTCGTCAGCAACCACTTTCGTGTGCCCATCAGTGTATGAACCGTTGGGCATCGTCAACCTCGAAGCAATGGCGTGTGCAACGGCGGTGGTGGCCTCCGACGTCGGCGGAATCCCCGAAGTGGTGGCCGACCAACAGACAGGCTTGCTCGTGCACTATGACCCAGGCGACACAGCGTCCTTTGAACGGGAACTCGCCTATGCCGTCAACTCGCTTGTCGCCGACGCCGAAAAAGCCGACCGTTTGGGAGCGGCGGGGCGGCAGCGATGTATCGCCGAGTTTTCGTGGTCACACATCGCAGACCAGACGCTGCAGATCTACCGCAATGTTTCGGCCATAAGGAACAGCAGGGAACGGGTCGTCGTGGCCGCGACCGACGGGGTCGATACCGCTAGCCTGTGACGGCCTTGAGTTCATCGCCGAGCGCGGCGGCTTCGTCGGGGGTGAGTTCGACAACGAGCCGGCCGCCACCTTCCAGTGGAACCCGCATCACGATGCCCCGCCCCTCCTTGGTTGCTTCAAGTGGACCGTCGCCGGTCCGGGGCTTCATCGCCGCCATCGAGTTGCTCCCTCCGCATGGGCGTGCCCGTCAGGGCCGGTCTATCGGTACGCGCCGGGCCCGCCCAACTCTGCGAGGAAAACAGACAACACCCGACCTTTTTCTGCTACAGACCTCTATTGTTCCCTATCCGAGGTAACCCATGTGCAAAGACCCGGTCAAGGCGACTCAGTTGGCAGACCGGATTGCCGGTTTCCGCGCACGTCGGGGACCTATTCGGCTCAACGCCGCTCGCGACGGGTGGGCCTACTCGGACAGGGGCGCAACCCAGCAATTGGCGACATGATCGTCGACCATGCCTGTTGCCTGCATCATCGCGTACGCCGTCGTGGGGCCGACGAATCGGAAACCGCGGCGCTTGAGTTCCTTGGCCATCGCTGTGGATTCCGGGGTCACCGAAGCAACGTGCAATAGATCGGCGGGCCGCGGCCGGGTGATCCGATCCTGCGGGGCAAAAGACCACAACAGTTCCCCCAGATCGACACCTTGGTCGGCCAGGTCGGCGACGACTCGGGCGTTAGAGATGGTCGCCGCGATTTTGGCACGGTTGCGCACGATGCCGGTATCCGCCATGAGCCGCGCGACGTCACGCTCGCCGTAACGCGCGACGCGCTCGACGTCGAACCTATCGAACGCGGTGCGGAAGTTGACTCGCTTACGCAGGATGATCAGCCACGAGAGCCCACTCTGGAAGGCCTCAAGACTCACCCGCTCGAACAGCGCCGCCGAACCCCGCACCGGGCGACCCCACTCGTGATCGTGGTAATCACAGTACAGCTCGAAATCGGTCGGCGATAAACGTGATTGGTCGATCCACCCGCACCGACTCCTGCGGTCAGCGCTTGCCGTTGTCACGGTTCATGCCGCGGGTTCTCCGGTGGCAACGCGTGCGCGTCCTCCCCGGAAACGTCGTCTGTGGGGTCGAGTAGCTCGTGGGTACCGCGCACGGTGGCGAGCTCACCTCGAAGCAGGTCGAGTTCCTGTCCGATCCGGTCGAGAACCCAGTCGACTTCACTGGTCTTGTATCCGCGCAAAGTCTGGGTGAACTTCACCGCGTCGATATCCACACCGGTGACACCCGATGCCGGCAGCACGGTCGCTGTGGTGGCGCGGGGCAACGGAGGCAGTGGCTCGCCGCGGCCGAACAGCAGGCTGCCGACGCCGAACAAGACGACACCGACCAACACCAGAACCACGAGGTAGAGCAGAACGAGGGTCACGCCTCGATATTGCCCGACATCGGGGACAAGCTGAAGCCGAGGTAGGCCAGGTGCACTTGACCGGGCGTCAGCGCGGGCGCAACGTCCTCATCGGCGGGCGGTCCTGAAGGGAAACCGTTGAGATGCGCGGGGAGTAGTCCTCGCCATCGGCGAAGAACTGTGTCAGCCCGACACCTGAATCTGGAACACCGCACCTGGACAGCAGAGTGGCGATGACCTGCCTGCTCATCGACGCCAGCTCAGTCAGCGGCCGGTTGCGATGGGTGCGCACGCCGAGGTTCACCTGGGCGATAGCGTCGAGTCCCAGCCGGTCGTAGGTGTCGATCAGTAGACCGATCTCGACGCCGTAGCCCGGAGCAAAGGGCACCGCGGTCAGCAACTCACGAGTCCCGGCGTACTCTCCGCCGAGCGGCTGGTACAGGCACATCAACTCAGGCCGCAGCGCCCCC
>JBMYXJ010000221.1:0-5095 GCA_049608285.1 Mycobacterium sp.
GCCTCGCCGACGACGCCGTCCACCAGTAGGCCTCGATGCTGCTGGAACGCACGCACGGCATGGTCAAGCTCCGCGTCGAACATGTCCAACGCAACCCGCTTGCCGGTGGTCAGGTCCTCGTCTTGATCGTCGATCAAGCCCAGGGCGGACAGGGCGGCCCGAATCTCGGTGACCGCACCCCCGCGGTCACCGCGGCGCAGACTCGACATAGGCGCCATTGTCTCAGACCAACTGGGGATTCGGAAAAACCTCGGGCAATCTCACAGACGCTGAGTTGCTACGTCAGATCAGCAGGTGGCCCGGTGCTAGATCAGTCCGCTGAGCTCTCGCAGCAGCGCGGCCTTCCCCTTGGCGCCAACAATCCGCTTGGCGGGGGCACCATCCTTGAACAGGATCATCGTCGGGATCGACACCACTTGGAAATCGCGGGCAGTTGCCGGATTCTCATCGACGTCGATTTTGGCGACCGTCAGCGAGCCGGCCTTCTCGGCGGCGAGCTCCTCGAGTACTGGGGCAACCATCTTGCACGGACCACACCACGTTGCCCAGAAATCCACCAGCACAGGCGTATTGCTCGCAAGCACATCTTCAGAGAAGGAATCATCGGTCACCGCTACCGTCGAACCAACGCCCTTGTCGCTCATTGCTGTACTCCTATCAGATCGCTGTCATCGGTTGACGAAGGGGAGGTTTCGGCGAGCCAGCGCTCCGCGTCGATCGATGCGGCACAACCACTTCCAGCAGCCGTGATGGCCTGCCGATAAGTGTGGTCGACGAGGTCGCCCGCGGCGAACACGCCCTCGACCGAGGTGAACGTAGTGCGGCCGCGCACTCTTACATAGCCCGCATCGTCCAAATCCACCTGGTCGCGCACCAACTCAGATCGAGGGTCGTGACCGACGGCAACGAAAACCCCGGTCACAGCCAGTGCGGACTCCGCGCCGGTTTCTGCGTTGCGCAGCCGGATTCCGGTCACCTTGGGGTCACCTTCGATAGAGCTCACCTCGGTGCTGGTCAGGAAGCGGATCTTCTCGTTGCTCTGCGCCCGCTCGAGCATGATCTTCGACGCCCGGAACTCGTCACGCCGGTGGATCAGCGTCACGCTACGAGCAAACCGGGTCAAGAAGGTTGCTTCCTCCATCGCGGAGTCGCCGCCACCGACCACGGCGATGTCTTCGTCCCGGAAAAAGAAGCCGTCACAGGTGGCACAAGTACTCACGCCCATGCCGAGCAGGGCAGCCTCACCGGGGACACCCAGCTGCCGGGCCGCCGCGCCCATGGCCAGAATCACCGCGCGCGCCCGGTAGGTCTCACCGTCGACGGTGACGCTCTTGATCGGTCCGGTCAGGTCTACGGCGTCGACGTCCTCCATGCGAAGATCTGCGCCGAAGCGCAGCGCTTGCTCTCGCATCTGGTCCATCAACTCGGGGCCGGTGATGCCGTCGCGGAAGCCGGGATAGTTCTCGACCTCGGTCGTGGTCATCAGCGCACCACCGAACTGGGTGCCCTCGAACACCAGCGGTTTGAGCTGGGCGCGGGCTGCGTACACGGCCGCCGTGTAGCCGGCCGGGCCGGAGCCGATGACGATGACGTCATGGACGATGGGTGAGGTCATGAGTGCCTTTCTGCCTGCGGCAAGAGTTCGAACAGCCGCGGTTGGGTTGACGACCGCGGCTACGTAAACACCAGGGTATGCCGACGTGTTCCCACCGACCTCTTCGGCGCGTCCCAGAGGTCATACCGCGCAGCACCGATGATCGCTAGCGAGCACCCACATGCAACGGGTCAGCGCGGATTTTCGGCGGCGGCGTAGGCCCCTGGAGTTTGGTGCATGACTCGTCGAAAAGCCGCGATGTAGGCGCTTGTCGAGGTGAACCCGCTGCGGTGCGCGGTGGCAGTCACCGACTTGCCGTCGGCGAGAAAACCTAGTGAAACGATCACGCGGATCAGGGTCCGCCATTGGGTGAACGTGACGGCTAGTTCGGAGGAGATCAACCGTTGCAGGGTGCGCTCGGTGGCCCCTACCCGGCGGGCCAGCGTGCCAAGGTCGTGCCGATGCTCAGGGCAGCGAATCATGAGATCAAACATCGTCAGTAATCGGGGATCTCTTGGCGTGGGTAGTGCTGGCCCGCCCTGTCGACGCCATTGCAGATCGAAAACCTCGTGCTGTAGAGCGCATTCCAACGCTTGTCGCTGCTCGCGGCGGCGGCTGTTGTCATCTAGTGCGCGCAGGATGTTCTGTGCGAGCGGAGTCAACATCACGGCAGCGGGTTGATCAGGGCAATCCGGGGTGGCGGCAGATGCAGCGCCGAGCAGCAGTGTTGTCACCTCACAACGCACATGCGCGCGGTGGGAATGCTCCACTGCTGCAGGAATGATGATCGCCCGGGAGGGGCCGGCGATCATCCACGTCGCGGCCGGGGTTGTCACCGCTAGGAGCCCGGTCCGCGGTGCGACAACTTGTGTCAGGGAGTGACTGTGTGCATCGACGGTGCCCCCGGGGGCCAGGAGTAGCTCTCGGACCACGTTGGCACCGTCGTCGCCGTTGCTTTGAGACATCACCTACCCACTACCTGGCGCGTTCGGACACGCCAGCTGGGGTGGTTGCCTGCTGGCGGGTTCTGGAGAGGCGGCCGCGGCTGGGAGCACCCTACCCAGCCCCGCCGGTGTGCTGCTCGGGCTTGCGCGCGAGGACGGTCCAGTGGCCTTCGTGGACCTGCACCCGCGCTTCTGCGAAGCCGGCCGCTGCTAGCCGGTCGGCCACGCTGGCCGGTTCTACCGGGTTGTAGATGTCGTCCACATGCAGCGCGGCGAGTTCCTCACTCGCGCAGCTGTCTGCAGCAACGAATACCCCGCCGGGTCGGAGCACGCGGGCAACTTCGGCAAAAACGCGGTCCTGCAGGTGCACTGTCGGGATGTGATGGAGCATCGTGAAAGACACCACACTGGTGAACCGGCCGCCGTGAAAGGGCATGGCGGCGGCATCGGCATGGACGACTTCGACGTTGGTTCCAGCCAACCGGCTCGTCAGTTGCGCGGCCAAGCCGGCGTCGAGTTCCACGGCGGTGAGGTGGGCAACCTCGATGCGGAGAAGGTCGGTCGTCATACCTGGCCCCGAACCAACTTCGAGCACGTCATACCCCAAAGGGATTCCGTTGAGGGCGTTGGGCATGATGACGTCGCGCAGCTTCTCACGCCAGTAATCCGTGACGAGTAATTCGAGATGATCTTTGTTCATAGTCCATCACGGTAGGCAGCAGCGACCGTGGCGGAAACCACGTATTAAGACATTCTATAGCGCGAACGCGACAGCGCAGGTCGAGCTGTCCGCGGCGTTGCCAGCGACGGTGTGCTCATCGTCCTAAGAGGCCCAATTGGGCTGAACACCATCAACACACGAGCTTCAATCAGATCGCGTTGGTGGTGTTGCGCCCCGCTTGTTTCGCCTGGTACATCGCCCAGTCGGCGCGGTCAGTCATTGTCGATACCGATTCGCCGGGAACGGCAAGGGTGGCGCCGATGCTTACCGTGACGTTCAGCGTCCGCCCCAGGTGGTGGATAGGTTCGGCGACTCGACACCGGATCTTCTCAGCGACGGCCAGCACCTGTTCGATGCTGTCGACGCCGGGCAGCAGAACCAGCATTTCGTCGCCACCGGTCCGGCCGACCGTGTCACCGTTGCGTACGCAGCCGCGGATCCGGCTCGCCACGGCGGAAAGCACGACGTCCCCCACGGTGTGTCCCCAGGTGTCGTTGACGGCCTTGAAGTGATCGATATCGCAGAACAGTGCACCCAGATGTGCCCCCGGAACGCGACGGTCCTTGAGCGCGGCTTCCAGACGAGCGATCGTTTCGGCGTGGTTCACCAGCCCGGTGAGTGTGTCGATGCGCGCCAAATGCTCGAGTTCCTGTTGTGTTGCGACCAACTCCCGGTGCTCTCGGAGTAACCGATGCTCGTACTCGCGACGCTCAGTGACGTCGCGAATCGACACCGAGACATACGGGCTCTGTTCGATGCGCAGCGGGCTCAGGCTGATGTCGACCGGGAACTCTGTTCCATCGCGACGCAATCCCCACAAATCCAGACTGCTCCCCATTTTCCGCGGCACCGGCGCAGCGAAGAAGTGCGCCCGGTGTCGAACATGCTTCCCGCGGAAGCGCGGCGGAAGAAGCATCTCAACCTCACTGCCGAGCAGATCCTCCCGCGGATAACCGAACATCCGGTCGGTCTGGGCGTTGGCGAGCGCGATCCGTCCATCCGCCCCCACGATGACCATGGCATCAGGTGCCGCCTCCAGCAGGTCATGAAACAGCGAATGCGCCCGCTGCTGCTCGGAAGCCGAATCCCGGATCACTGTGACGAAGCCAGCGACTGAGCCAGCCTCATCGCGGATGGCGCGGACCACCACGCCAACCCGGAATCGGTGGCCGCCCTTCCGCAATCGCCAGCCTTCGAACTCACAATGATCCGAATCTTGGGCGGCGGCCAACTCACGCGCGACCATTCCGCTGGCTCGGTCATCATCGGTATAGAACATCGAGGCAGGGTGCCCCAGTACCTCAGCATCGGAGTAGCCGAACAAGGCTTGCGCTCCCGCACTCCAGTGGACAACTGTGCCCGTCGGATCGAGCTTCATGATCGCGCGGTCGATGACCGCGTCAAGCATTACCTCAGCGTCACCGCGTCCCTCGAGAGGGCCGCGGTGAGCGGCGCAGCCCGTCAACGGGGTCTGTTCTGCGAAATACTGCCTCCAACCTTGCTCATCGCACCATAGCGACCGTTGGTGGAGCACGCGGCCAAGACCCGGCCGCAGCGGCGGCCCTGCAGCGTTTTCTACGAGGGAAGCACCGTGTCAGCCAGTAGGCCGGTGTGCGCGGCGGTACAGGTCGGCGCGACTACGACCGCCCTGATCTGGTCTGGGACGCCGGCGGGAAACAGGAGTAGTACCGCAGACCGGCCGAACACTTCGAGCCGGCGGCCACCGAGCACCGTCATCGTGGGGGAGTAGCCGAGACCGGTGAGACAGGACGCGCGCCGCTGTGGGTCGGCAAGGGGACCGAGGTCCTCCGGCTGGGAAAGCGCCAGCCGGAGGTC